>JAFROA010000366.1 GCA_017429885.1 Bacteroidales bacterium
GGATTCTACATGCTCCAGACAGAAGACACATCCTTGGCAGAGAAGATTTCCAAGGACGTGGTGAAAATCGTAGGTGGGAACAAGTTTGAAACCTTGATGGAGGTTAAGGATAAGGGGCAGAAAATCAACATCTTATCCCTTGGAGACGGCGAGTTTATCAAGAGCCTGCTCCTGACAGTCCTGGACTCGGAAGAGACGGTCTTCATCGGGATCGACGGCCTGATGAAGCGTGACGATGTGGAAAACGCTGTCTCCTCCGCCGGAAAGAATCTGTTCTAGGGGTTTGGATCTTAGTTACTCCCAGGATACGGAAAAAGCCCTTTTCATAACCTGGGAGTAAATTATTTACTCTAAGGGTAAGGAAAAGTGTCCTTTCATAGCTGCATAGTAAAAAACTGGATGCAGATGTATTGTGGGTGCAGGTGTATGTATGGAGATAAAGCCGATTTGCGGAGTTTCTAAAAATGAAGTATATTCACGGTGATGAAGAAGATTTTCACGATACTGCTTCCCACTATCGCCAGCTTCATCAATACCAGATCCAAGTAGCCGTCTCAATGCAAGTGCGCAGGAATTTGACATACAGGTTTTTGGTACTGCTGGTTTTTCTGGCGGTTCCTTCTGTCACCTTCGGGCAGATTCCGGGGCATGGCGCTCTGGAGGGGCTTGAGCCATCGTCAATTAGCTCATTTGATGGGACTTATGAGGAGGGCTTCGAAAATATTGTCGCCTTGATGGAGCGCTACGACGGGAAAGGAAATGTCTCGCTGATGAAGCTGGGACGTGTGGCGATGACAATGGGAAAGACCGTTGGCAAGGCTGGAAGCGCCTGGACACGGAAGGTGGCCAAGGCGTTTAAACATGTCGGAGTTGTCTGCATGCTTGACTATGGCTACAGCAGTCCAGAGCTCAAGGACGAGATAGAAGCCTCGATCTTAAGGAATATAGTCAAAGAGAATCTTGTGAAACGAGATGGAGAGGGCTCCCTCACCTTTGACGAGACCTATGGTGTTGTCTCAGAGGATGGTAAGCATGTCTCGGACCTGATAATAATCCTTTATGGCCAATCAGTGGTCACGTTGAAAGGCACAGTCCTCGCCTCAGATGTCGACCGTATAGTCCGCCGGATCAATAACCAATTATAAATACGGACCTGACAAAAAGCTACAGGGTGCGGAATGCGGGAAGGTGCTTGGGGGCGATGTGGCGATCGGGCCAGCGGTCAAGCATGGTTATAGAGTGGATGTCCGTGCCGGCGTAGTCGTAGTAACCTTTCTTGAGAAGAGTCTCAGCGACAGACTTGACGGCGGGCCCGTAATAACCGGTCAGGGAGAACAGATTGAGCTGGAAGAGTATCTTCATCTCCTTCAGCCGGTCATAATCCTTAGGAGACATGTAAACATACCTCTCAGGATGGGCCAGGACAGGGAAATAACCTATCGACTTCACCTTCTCGAGAATACCATGGAAGCCATAAGGCGGAGTGAAATACGAGGTCTCCACAAGAAGATGGTCAGCCCTCGGGCCCATCGGCAGGAAGTCATTCTCTTCCAAGCGTTTCTCGAACAGATTATCAATCATGTTCTCCGCCCCGAGATGGAGCTCGATGGGACCGCTGTAGGCAGAGCGCAAGGCCTCATACCTTACCCGCAAGTCAGCCGGAGTGTTTGGAATGTCCTCCATGATGTGGGGAGTCAACCAGACTGACTTGATCCCCATCTCCTCATAGCGAGCCAGAATGGCCAGGGACTCCTCAATATGCTTCACCCCATCATCAACCCCAGGAAGGATGTGAGAATGGCAATCAGTGAAATCTTCGAAAATATGGGAAGATGAGAGAGTCAGTCGCTTCGAGAATGGCCACATATCCTATCGGTCGCTTATTTATCCAGCACAGAGAAGGCTGAATGGTTGCTGACATATTCAGGGACAATACGTTTCATCGCCGCCACGGTCTTGAAGTCGTCATATTCATGGGAGATGGCGATGAGCTCGTCTATCTTCTCCTTGACCTCAGAGTAATCATATTCCCGGACCTCGGCGATGCGGATCTTTTCGTGGAACGAGGGTTTCGTCGTCTCTTCTGAATCGAGCAGCTCCTCATAGAGTTTCTCACCGTCACGCAGCCCCGTGTACTGGATTTCCACGCCCTTCGCTCCGCTCATATCGATCATCCTCTTCGCAAGATCGGCTATCTTGACCGGCTTACCCATGTCGAAAACGAATATCTCTCCCCCATTGCCCTTAGTGCCAGCCTCAAGGACCAACTTGCAGGCCTCAGGGATGAGCATGAAGTAGCGGATGATGTCCGGATGGGTCACAGTGACAGGACCGCCATCCTTGATCTGTTTCTCGAATATAGGGATGACAGAGCCATTGGAGCCCAACACGTTGCCGAACCGGGTGGTGACAAACTGGGTGTTACCCTGGACCTTCCCCGCCACCTCGGCTTTATTGAGGCTCTGGACATATATCTCACAGATCCTCTTGGAGCATCCCATCACATTCGTGGGATTGACAGCCTTATCGGTCGAGATCATCACGAACTTGCGGACGCCATATTTGACAGAGAGATCCGCTAATATCTTAGTCCCCAAAACGTTATTCTGAATACTCTCGGAGGGGTTGTCCTCCATCATCGGCACATGCTTGTAGGCGGCGGCGTGGAATACGAAATCCGGACGGAAAGTCTTGAACACAGCCTCCATCCTGTCGGAGTTGGTGATGCTGGTGACAAGCGTGGTTGCCTTGACCGAAGGGTATTCCTTGCTCATCATGAGCCTGATGTCGTGCTGAGGACTCTCAGCCGAATCTATCAGCATCATCTCCGCAGGCTCAAACGAGGCCACCTGGCGGACTATCTCACTGCCGATGCTGCCCGCAGATCCGGTGATCAGCACCTTATGGCCTTTCAAAGCATCGGCCACCGAGTCCATATCCATCACGATCTCATCCCTCGGAAGCAGGTCCTCGACACTGACTTGATTGAGGACTGGAGCCCCGGAAATCTGGTTCTTGTCCCATTGGACAGCGTTCTGGGAGAAATAAATCTTGACCCCGCTCCCCAGGATATAATCCTGCAGGGCCGTGTCCTCACGGAAACGCTCGATCCTTCCTGGAGCCACAAGCACAGCCTGGATCTTCCTGGCCAAAAGCACCCGGGGAAGATTCTCATCCACATCGTAGACCTTTTTGCCCATCAGGAGGGTACCGCTCGCATGAAGGGATTTATCGTGGGATATGAAACCCGCGAGATGGAAACGCATGGGTTTCTCCCCTGCGATAGCTTTAGCGAGCCCTATTCCCCCGGCGCGCACGCCATAGATGAACACACGCATGGCGGAATCGGCTCGGAAATAGGTGTCGTAGATAAACTTGATGAGCATCCTCTCGATCCACATCGCGAGTGTCGCCCCGGCAAGAGCGAAGAATATAACCCTCGCTGTCAGATGGGCCAGCGTCTGAGATGGAACCTTATTGATAAGGTAGTGGAGCCCGAAGCACACTACGAAAGAGAACGCCATAGCCGATCCGAGCCTGCTCAAGTCAGAGAATGTCGAGAACCGCAGGATTCCGGAATATGTCCTGAAAAGCTTGAAAAAGAAGCCGCAAACGAAGATATAGACTATAATAACCCTGAGCAGAGCCCAGAAGTTCCGCTGCAAGGCGGCACCCCTGTAAAAAGCCCAATAGGTAACCACAAAAGAGAAGAAAACGATCAGGCAATCAAGGGCAAGCACGCACCAGTAAGGCAGCGTACGCCTTGAGAAATACCATTCGACCAAGTCCTTTCCGCTTCGCATGTCAGTTGATTGTAGCTTGTAAATATACGACTAATAAAACAATTTAACAAACTACTGTATGATTGCGCTCTTGATTGATTCGACAATATACCGGACATCCTCGTCACTCACGAGAGGGCCGCTCGGGAGACACATTCCCACCTTGAACAAAGCCTCTGACACTCCGTTGACATAGGCAGGGGCGTCCTTGTAGACCGGCTGCTTGTGCATCGGCTTCCATAACGGACGGGCCTCGATGCCAGCCTTGTCCAGGAATACCCGGAGGGCCTCGACATTGTCGTTGGGCTCGCACTCTGTCCTCGGATTATCGACGGCATGAACGACGCCAGCAGCACCACCTACAGCGCCTTGAACCACGGTCTTGTAGGCGTTCTCCTGGTCTTGTATACGGATTGACGGATCGATAATGATCGTGTTGAGCCAGAAATTGGAGTCGTAACGTGTCGATGGATTGTCGTGAACCTCAATCCCAGGGACATCCTTGAGAAGCTCCTTATATAAGTCCTTAATATGCTTGTGATGGGCAATGTGCTCATCAAGGACAAGCATCTGGCCTCGGCCGATTCCGGCGCAGACATTAGAGAGACGGTAGTTGTAGCCGATCGCCTCATGCTGGTAGTAAGGATATGCCTCCCGAGCCTGTGTGGCGTACCACATGATCTTATTCTTGGCCTCCTGGTCGGCGCAGATCAACGCCCCACCGCCGGAGGTCGTGATCATCTTATTGCCGTTGAAACTCAGCACTCCGAACTTTCCGAAGGTACCAAGTACCTGGCCGTCGAAACGGGAGCCGAAACCCTCAGCCGCATCCTCCACAACTGGAATCCCGTATCTGTCAGCGATTTCCATGATCCGGTCGATCTGGTACGGCATGCCGTAGAGCGCCACGGGGATGATCGCTTTCGGGGCCTTGCCGGTTTTCGCGATACGGTCCTTAATCGCCTCCTCCATGAGGTCCGGATCAATATTCCAGGAATCCTTCTCGCTGTCCACAAACACCGGTGTCGCTCCAAGATACGTGATGGGATGCGAAGAGGCACAAAAAGTGAAACTCTGGACGATTACCTCGTCACCAGGACCCACGCCACAATCAATTAGTCCAAGATGGACAGCCGCCGTCCCCGACGCCAGCGCCACCACTTCCCTGTCAAGCACTATGTCATGGCCGGCCTGATCGGCCACCCCGTTCACGAAGCCTTTCAGGTCCTCCTCGAACCCATTCACATTCGGCCCCAACGGAGCCACCCAGTTAGTGTCAAATGCCTCTTTGATGTACTTCTGCTCCAGCCCCTCCTCACTCATGTGGGCCAAGCACAGGTAGATTCTTTTTCTTTCAGACATAGTATGTTATTGTAATTATTATCGTGGTGTTAAATCAATCCCTTGAAGGCAAGCCATAAAGAGAAGAACTGGTCATAAACACTATAGGCATTCTTGTCTATAGTGATGAAATCCTTTTCAAGTAGACCTTTAAGAGCAGAGCTTACACTGCTGGCCGAGTTGAGCCTATGCTTATTAATGAATCTCCCGCTCGTGACCATCGTAGCCTTTCCTTCTTTTGCGATCGCAAGAAAGAGCATACGCTGCTTCTCTGGCATCTGATAGTACAGTGACTCGTATGTGTCAGAAGACATCCTGAGGATAAAGCCAATGGCGTCATCAACCATAGGAACTGTGCAAGTTTCCCCATCGGCTGTCTTGGAATAGAGGACATTCAAGATACGATGCATATAACT
The DNA here is from genome assembly GCA_017429885.1 of Bacteroidales bacterium. Lineage (GTDB taxonomy): Bacteria > Bacteroidota > Bacteroidia > Bacteroidales > UBA932 > Cryptobacteroides. The sequence continues at coordinate 5,540 of JAFROA010000366.1, forward strand.
GGTCACGGCGTTGAAACGCTGATAAAGTGTGGAGACAACATCAGGATCTAGATGTTTTCCAGCCTGTTCAAACTTACCGATACAGAAGTTCGTATAGACCTCCAGATCCAACGGCTGGAGATTCATGATGGACACGGCCTGGTAAAAAGGACGTGACGGTGAAGTGAACATCTCATTCATTATATGGCGCTGTGACCCTGAAAAGATAAAATGGGCATTGGTACAGCGCTGGACATAAGTGCGGATAGTAGCCTCCACCGTATCATCATTATAACGGGTGATCTGCTGGAACTCGTCAATAGCGACCA
>JAFROA010000367.1 GCA_017429885.1 Bacteroidales bacterium
GGGGTTGAGGTATACTCTGAGGATGGCGAGAAAGATCCTATCAAGATCGCCAAGAGTGCCATATCCAAAGCCAAATCAGAAGGCTATCCTGTGGTTATTATAGACACCGCCGGACGTCTAGCCGTCGACCAGGAGCTGATGGATGAGATTTCCGCTCTCCACAAGGCGGTTCAACCCACAGAGTCCTTGTTCGTGGTTGACGCCATGACGGGACAGGACGCTGTCGAGACCGCCAAGGTATTCAACGAGAGGCTGGATTTCGACGGTGTAGTCCTGACAAAGATGGATGGAGACACCAGAGGTGGTGCCGCCCTTTCCATAAAATATGTCACGGGCAAGCCGATCAAGTTCATCTCCTCAGGAGAGAAGATGGATGCGATGGATGTTTTCCACCCGGAACGTATCGCCGACAGGATCCTCGGCATGGGAGATGTGGTCTCCCTCGTTGAGAAAGCCCAAGAGCAGTTCGACGAGAAGCAGGCCAGGGAGACCCGCAAGAAACTCGCCAAGAACCAGTTCGGCCTTATGGACTTCTATAACCAGATCCAGCAGGTCAAGAAGATGGGCAACATCAAGGATCTCGCCGGGATGATTCCAGGGGTCGGGAAGATGATAAAAGACATTGACATCGACGACGACACCGCATTCAAGGGCATCGAGGCTATAATCATGTCCATGACTCCGGAAGAGAGGGACAATCCTGAGATCATCAATGGTAGCCGGAAAAAGAGAATTGCCGACGGCAGCGGCACTAATGTGGTGGAAGTCAATAAGCTCCTGAAGCAGTTTGATGCCACCAGGAAGATGATGAAGGGAGCCCTCACAGGAAACCTGGCGCAACGGATGCGCGGGTTCAGGAGATAGGTCTAATCCACACTGGCGAAATAATCCTTCCTTCTTGGAGCTTCTGTCACCCTGTCCGAATAGACTGACGGGGCGATAGGACGCATGTTGTAATGCGAGGCCATGACCTGGCCATACGCTCCGGCGCTGCGGATCGCGATCCTGTCCCCCCTATGGCTTTTTGCCAGTGACCTTTCCTTCCCGAAGCAGTCGGCGGACTCACAAACAGGCCCAACCACGTCATACACACGTGTATCACGGTTATCATTGTCCTCATAGTAGGCAGAGAGGTTCTCAATCTTGTGATAAGCGCCATACAATGCCGGACGGATAAGATCGTTCATGCCGGCGTCGACCATGAGGAATCGCTTGTTCTCACCCTTTTTAACATATAGTACTTCGGTGATAAGGGAACCTGACTGAGCCACGATGGACCGGCCAGGCTCGATGTGGATAGTCTGGTCCGGACGACGCTTAAGATTGTCATGGATAGTCCTGAACCAAGTGTCGAAATCCGGCACCGGATGGCCGTCAGGATCGTCATAATCCACGCCGAGACCTCCTCCAAGGTCAATATTCTTGACAACGAGGCCTGTCTCCTCAAAACGGTCGACGATTTTGCTCACCTTCTCGCATTCGAGTTTGACGACATCTTCCACCTCCATAATCTGGGAACCGATATGGAATTGGAGCCCATAGAAATCAATATAAGGATTGTCCTTCACCATGGCCACAGCCTCGTCGAAGCTCCTGTCGGAGATGCCGAACTTATCCTCGTAAAGACCGGTGGTGATATAATGGTGGGTGTGGGGGTCAATGTTCGGATTGATCCTGAGACTCATGGGAGCCTTGCGACCAAGCCTTCTGGCGATGTCGCTGACAATCTCAATCTCCTCAAGGGACTCCACGACGAAAGCGCCTATCCCGACCTGGAAGGCCTGGCAAATCTCCTTGTCGGATTTTGCCACCCCGGCGAAGAATATCTTCTTGGGATCATACCCGCAGCTAACGGCGAAATCTATCTCATCCCCGCTCACGCAATCCGCCCCGATTCCACGGGAACTGATCATCTCATTGAGCCTGCGGTCTGAATTCGCCTTGAGCGAATAATGAACATGAATCACTGTGCGCTCAGAAAGTTCAGCCACCTTGTCGGCGGTGCGCTGGAACAAATCTATATCATAATAATAAAAGGGTGTGGCTACTCTTCGGAAAGAGGCGAAATCATCTATTCTCAACATGTTCGTTCAATATGCAACTTGCAAAAGTAAGGTAAATTTCCTAATTTGCTATATCTTTTTTTTGTAACAGATATTAATATGTACTTGAACAACGAAAAACTTCAACTCTGGGCCATCAGATTCAAATTCAGGCGGAGGCGTGAGATGAGAATCAAAAGACTCGCCGAGGCGAAGCAGGCCAGGAAAGTCATCGGGATGGTTGAGGGACGCCTCGGTAAATGGGTAGCCGATGGCAAACACAGAATCAACTACAGGTCGATTGACGACATACTCAAAGATTTGGACCTGACAGGAGAGGAGCTGAGCTTCTATTGCTCGACAAGATTCGGGAAGACATTCCTGACATGGAGAAAAGAGTTGAGGATTGAAGAAGCCACTGATCTGCTGCTTAAGTTCCCGGATATTCCCGCGTCAAAGATAGGCCTGTCGCTTGGAATCAGGGACAAATCCGACTTCCGCCATCAATTCAAATCGGTCACCGGAATGACTCCACGGGAGTGGAGAGAAAAAAATCTGAAAAAAAACTGAAAATAATTTGCGTTATTGAAATTCATTCGTATCTTTGCGGTGTACTATTAAACTAATACACTAAAATCGCAAATATATGATTGAGATCAAAAACCTTGTTTTCAGTTACGGGAAGGAGCCCGTTCTGGACAATATCTCGACTACCCTCGAAGAGGGCCGCATCTACGGCCTTCTAGGTGAGAACGGTGTCGGGAAAACCACGCTGCTCACACTTCTCTGCGGCCTGAAAAAGGTCGGCGGAGGTAGCATATTGACTGATGGGGAGAATCCCTTTGACAGAAAACCGTCCTTGCTTGAGAAGCAGTATTACCTTCCTGATGAAGTCGCTCCCGTCCCTATGAGAGCGATGGATCACGCAAGGGAGAAAGGTCGTTTCTGGCCGCTCTTCGACCAGGAGAAATTCCTTCAGATCATGAAGGAGTTCGAGACTGACCCGGCCATGAAGATGAACCAGATGTCAGCCGGTCAGTTGAAAAAGACTTACATCTCCTTCGCCCTTGCTACCGGTGCGAAGTATCTCCTCATGGACGAGCCCACAAACGGTCTCGACATCCCCTCAAAAGCGCAGTTCCGCTCCGCTATAATGAACCACACCTCCGA
>JAFROA010000368.1 GCA_017429885.1 Bacteroidales bacterium
CAACACTCGACTTATCGCTTACATCAAAGTCGGCCATCCTTTTAGGGAGGATAACTCATCCAGCATGGCCTTCATCGGGGATTACTCCTACAATGATATGGACGGTGGCTTTGGACCGTCATTGTATGGAGGCAGCCAGCATTCTGGCTTCATGAATCTGATGTTCCGTGACGCATTCGCTGAGCATCAGGACCTTACGGTGGGAGTAAGCTCAACAATCGACAGCTATTCGGAGAGTCTTAAAAGATTCCTTCCTACCGGCGTGGATAACTCATTCAGCCCTGTCGTCACCAACTTGGTGGATGTCAGGGCATATGCCGAGTATACATGTCACGTGGAGGAGAAGTTCTCGACCATCGTCGGTCTGAATGCCGATTGGTTCAAGGACTATGGTTTCCGGTTCTCCCCGAGAGTTACCCTTAAGTACCAGCCGGTCGAGGCCGTCATCCTCCGAGCCAACGGTGGCAGGGGATTGAGGAACGCGCTTCCATTGATAGATCATTTCGGTGTTTTCTCTACCGGAAAAGCCTTCATCGGGGACTTTTTGTCTCATCAGCTTGAGGACTCATGGACCTACGGCGGGAACGCCACCTTTTATATCGCGGGGGATAACTATTTGAGTTTCGATTATTTCTCCACTCGCTTCACAGAACAGCTTATAGTTGACTATGAGCAGTCTCCAGGCATAATAGAGTTTTATCCTCTTGACGGGAAGTCTTTCAGCGACAGCTATCAGGCTGACCTCCACCTTGAGCCGTCTTCCCACTTCACCGTGGATTTGACAGCGAGGTTCACAGACGCCAAGTCCACATACAGAACAACTGGTCTGCGTGAGGTTCCACTTTCCAGCCGCTTCAAAGGAGTTCTAAACATGCAATATAAAACCAATCTCAGCCGCTGGATATTCGATCTGACAGGCTCATTGAATGGTTCAGCGAGGGTGTATGATTTCATGAAGGATTTGAGGGGAGATGATGGCGAGCTCCTCTATCCAGATGGCAGGACGCCAGTCTATCCTCTTCTCTATGCGCAGGTCACCCGTCGTTTCAAAGGATTTGACGTCTATCTCGGCGGAGAGAACCTGACAGGTTTCCGCCAGAAAAATGTGATTCTTGGCACGAGAATGGCAGACGGAATGGTCGACACGGCCTCATCAGGCTTTGACGCCAGCGCCGTCTGGGGTCCTATAATGGGTACCACAGTCTACGCAGGTATTCGTGTGACAATTTGGAAGTAATTGATTACGATAGTTTTATGAAAAAGGTTTTGATCTCTGTCCTATCCGCTATACTGCTTGCGGTCCCCGCTGTCATGACATCAGCCGAGCCTGGCTCCGCATATTCGTTGGACAAGAAGAAAGTCAATACTGTCACGGTGGCTTATAATGTGAACATGCATTGCGACAAGTGTGTCGCTAAGCTCACTGACAATCTCTCATTCCTCAAGGGGGTTGAGGATCTGAAAGTCTCCCTCGATGAGAAAACAGTGGTGATCACTTACAATCCCGCCAAGACTGACGAGGCGACGCTGGTGAAGGCCATTGAGAAATGTGGCTACACGGCTGAGAAACAAGAGCCTGAGAAAGAAGGTGGAAAATAAAAACCGGATGAGAGCGAGGTTTTTTCTGGTTGCCGCTTCAGTGGCTTTGACGATGGTCTGTTCCTGTTCCAAAGAGCAGGTGAAGAATGCCTCTGTGGAGCTTTCATGCGTTGCTCCTCCATTCCTTTCCCCTGGAGATAAGATCGCTCTCTTGTCTCCTTCCTACAGTACATCGATGGGCAAGGTGGACAGCGCCGCCGCTGTCATCCGCTCATGGGGATATGAACCGGTAATTGGCCCGAACGTGGGTAAGGAATACCTCGGAAAATACGCCGGAACTCCTGAAGAGCGGCTCTCCGACATCCTTTGGGCTCTTCATGATCCGGCCATCAAGGCGATAATCTGCAATAGGGGAGGTTACGGGACTATCCGCTTCGTGGACAGGCTTGACTTGCGCGAGCTAA
>JAFROA010000034.1 GCA_017429885.1 Bacteroidales bacterium
ATCATGGAAGTCGTTGCCTTGAACTTCTTGTTCTTATAGACCTTAGTACCTTTGACATCATAAAGTCCAATCTCATCACCATCGGTCTCACCAATCTTAAACGAAGAGATGGCTTGTCCCAATTCATTAAGCGAATAATCCGTCCTCGTGCCCATATCAAACTTAAAAGCTCCTAATACAGTAAGACTAGACGTATTACTTTGCTCATTAATCGCAATCTCAGTATCCTCCATAGAACAAGATAATATCACTGCGGATGCGATACAAAAGAAAAACAATTTTTTCATAACCGACAAAATTTTAATCCTCACCACCTTCTCCAGGATTGATAGGGTCAATCTGATCTGACCCGCAGATAATGGTTTGAGTCATTACTTGAATGACGGAGATTTCGGGGGCCTCATAGGCCTGGGTTACACTGTGATTTTCCATATACTTGAACATTATATTAAACTAATTCTTTGTTAAAGACTCTTATAATCAGAAAAAGACATTGGCTTGATGCATTTCTTATAGATCCATATCGATTCCGGTTCAGGGGTATTGCAAAGCTTTGTATTCTTTATCATGAAGCAGTTGTTCATTTTCGTGCCGTCAACTGTAGTCACCTCTTGACCGCAAAAACCGATTTTGGTGTCTTCATTGATAGCTCGGTCGGCACCTTTATGAATATCACTACTGGTAATTGCCGAAGTAAATGCATCTCCTTTCCCGAGGAAGAACACATCAACCAATTCATCAACCGTCTGCTGCGTAATCTTGCCACATAACTTGAAAGAATTGTCCGCTCCAGCCTCAAGATAACAGTTTGTGAGGTTGACATTCATGGATTTAGCTCCATTATTTTTATAGCAGAGTTTAAATGATGTTGTGTTACCTAAAGTCTGATCCGAATTTACTATAAAAGAATACGTGTCTTCGGGATTGAAAACAAGATTCTGGGCCAATGGGCCGAAATCTAGCCCATTATCTGAATAGGCCTGTCTGAAACAATAAAGGACAAAATGGCTCATCATTGCAGGGCATGAACCGCCATTTTGCCAACTGGTCAATTTGGTTTTATAATTACTTAATGCTGATAGTTTTGCAAGAAAACCCATAGAGCTATACCCAGCTATTGCGAACTTATCAACAAGAGGGGTCCCTGATCCCATGAATACATCCGTCTTGTTCTCGTCAAAGACTCTATAACCGGTTGCGGAGGCGGTAGTATTCTTCACAAGGAGGTACTTATCGTTGTTGCCTGTGAACTCGTCAGCGGATTTCACCCTCCAATATGCTTCCACGTCGATCTCGTAATTGTCAAGATTCTTTTTTCCGACGCTGGAGATAGTATTCCTTGAGAGTTCGGCCTTATTATTCTCTGCCGTGTATTCTTTTGAGAACTCATTGCCATTCCCATCTGTGAATATAATCTCGTAGCCTCCAGCAAGTGTCACTGGCGCAATGGCGATATAGTAATCTGTATCAGGCTCGATTGTACCTGTAAGTTCAGCATAATCAACTCCCTGTTCACCCACCGCGGTGGTTATATCCGAAATGCTTCCTCCAGAAACGGTGGGAGTAAGGGTCACGGGGCCAGTAATTTTCACTGAGCTGTCGAGACTCTTGAAAGTGATTTTCTTGATATCCGGGTTGGCAACCGTAGTCTTGTAGTTTACCTTAATGTATGAAACGGCATTCTTGAAGAATACATCCTTGCCATCAGCGGAATAGCCAACAGCTACATTAGCATCTGGTGCGAAAGATCTTGCGGTTGCTGTTTGAGTGGTCAAGATGCTGGTGGTGATACTACCATTGGCCATAGTCGCTCCAGCATTGTACGGATACAGGGCAAAAGAAGAGGCCAGATTGACAGAGCCGTCTCCTATGAAACTATTACTCTCTCCCTCTTCTTTCACGAATCTTAAGTTAGATGAAGATCCGGAAGGAAATATAGAGATAGCGTCACCCTCACTCCACTGGATATAGGTGCCGTCATAAATTGCCCTGGTGCCGTTTTCCGCATCCTGATGAGCTTTGATGCTTTGGGTGCTAGGAACCTGGAGAGTCTCCTCCTCAAAGTCGGAGCAGGAATATACCGCACAAATCGCAATGGCGGTCACAGCGACCCATTTGAATGATTCAGTGATTACTTTCATAGCTCTTTTAAGTTATTCGTCATCGCCTATCCCACTACCGATAACCGGTTGCTCATTATTGCCATCAAAACTGGCCGTCAAAACACTTGACTCCATCTTTATCGTCACGATAAAGACTTCTGGACAGCTATATTCTTCTTTATGGGTTTTGTCCATAGTTTTATTAAACCAGATGAATGTTACATTTCATGTAAAAAACATACAAAGTTACATATTTCAAAGCTTTGATACACCTCAAAATGCGAATGGTTCGTTCTAAAAAAGTAAAAAATATCGCCCATTTGGCCACTTGCGTGGCAAATCTCTAAATAACCTCAAGCGCCGATTCCATGGCGGCGAGGTCGGGGGTGAGGCCGGTCATGAAGGGATAGCCGGTAAGTGCTTGGTAGAGAAGCCATCTGTCTCCGGGAATATAAATCCCGTCGGCGGAGGCGAGTTTCGCTCTCGCGATCTCGTCGAAAGAAGGGTTCTTGTAATTGGCCTCAAGGATGACCTTGCCTTCGCATGCGCCTTCTCCAGCGAAGTCGTCGGCGCTGAACTCCTCTATTTCAGGAAGAGCCATGGGGAGAGTGTAAATAATTAGATCACATTCCTTTACTGCCTCCTTGAAGTCCTTTATCGGATCAGGGATGAATCCGTATTCAGGCATGGCTTCGGCTATGGCTTGGGCCTTCTCAAATGTGCGGTTCATCAGGACAGTGCCGAACCCAAGTTCCCCGGCCGCGACAGCTGCCGCTCTTCCGGCGCCTCCGCAACC
>JAFROA010000369.1 GCA_017429885.1 Bacteroidales bacterium
AAGCTTACAAAGCCTATATGCAGATGCCTTACGACCGTGACACGTGGGACCCAACAGCGGTTCTATATGCGGTTGAGGGAGACAAATGGTTCGCGGTCTCCGAGCCAGGAACCATAAAAGTGACAGAGGAGGGCTCAACCCTTTTCACACCAGATGAGAAAGGGACCAGGCGATACATTTCTGTGGATAAAGCCCAGGCTGAAGCGATTAAGGCTCATTTCATTGAATTGATCACATCGAAACCTGCTAATAAGAAGTAAATAATAGTAACACAACTTATAACCAATATGAAAGGAAAGATTCTGGTGATTGGAAGCACCAACACCGACATGACCGCTTTTTGCGCCAAAATGCCGGCTCCAGGGGAGACTGTGTTAGGGAACGACTTTGTTATGGGTCCAGGAGGAAAAGGCGCGAATCAAGCCGTCGCCGCTAAAAGGTTGGACGGAGATGTCAAGTTCATTTGCAAGGTCGGAGATGATATTTTCGGCGAGAATACCATAAGGCATTTCAAAGAAGAAGGGCTTGACACTTCCGGAGTCATGATCTCAAAAAAGCTTTCTGGAGTGGCGTTGATCACCGTCGATGATAGTGCTGAGAATTGCATAGTTGTGGCGTCCGGTGCTAATAATGATTATACTGAGGAGGATATCCGTTCCTGCAAGGAAGCTATAGAGGCTTGCGACATATTGCTGATGCAACTGGAAATACCTGTTCCGGCAGTGCTCGAGGCCGCCAAAATAGCGCGCGAGGCCGGAAAGACCGTGGTCTTGAATCCAGCTCCAGCTATAGATTTGCCAGACGAGATATTCCGTCACATCTCTCTTTTCATTCCTAACCAGCATGAGTTGGCGAAATATTCCGGTATGCCGGTAAGTGGGGAAGAATCCGCAGCAGCGGCCGCTAAAGCGATGATGTCCAAAGGCGTAGGACGCCTGATAGTCACGATGGGAAGTAAAGGATCCTTGGTTTGCCAGGAGGAAGATACGACCTTTGTGCCGGCCAGGAAGGTTGACGCCGTGGACACAACGGGAGCCGGGGATTGCTATTGCGGAGCTCTTTGCGTGGCATTATCTGAAGGAGAATCCTTGATGGAGGCAGCCTCTTTCGCTACAAAAGCCGCAGCGGTGGCCGTGCAACGTCCCGGAGCGCAAGTAGCGATGCCTTTCAGAAGAGAAATAGTTGATTGAGAATCGTTTGAATCAAATAAGCCTTATGAATATGAAAACACACAGACTATCAATTGTTTCCTTAGCGGCACTGGCTATCTTTGCCTGCGCTTGCGGAGAGAAAGCAGTCAAGACTGCCTCAATCCCCGCCGAAGTCACCATGTCCAAGGAAAAACTTATGGACAAAATCAAGGGCGGTTGGGCCGGACAGATGATCGGTTGTACCTATGGAGGACCGACGGAGTTCGTTTACAGCACCTTCATGAACGACAACCTTCCCATCGAGTGGCCTGAGCACAGGATTCAATGGTACTACGACCATATTCCCGGCCTGTACGATGACATCTACATGGACCTCACATTCGTGGATGTGTTTGAGAAAGAGGGTCTTGACGCTCCGATAGAGTCTTTCGCCAAGGCGTTCTCCACCGCTGGTTACCCGCTTTGGCACGCCAACCAGGCCGCCAGGAACAACATCCAAAACGGCATCATGCCCCCGGAATCCGGTTTCTGGAAGAACAATCCCCACGCAGATGATATAGACTTCCAGATTGAGGCTGATTACGCAGGAATCATGGCGCCCGGAATGCCCAATGCCGCGGCTCATTTCACAGACGAGATCGGTCACATGATGAACTACGGTGACGGCTGGTATGGAGGAGTTTACGTGGCGGCCATGTATTCTCTCGCATTTGTCTCTGACGATGTAAATTTCATTGTCACTGAGGCGCTTAAGGCAATCCCTAAAGAGAGTAAATACTACCAGTGTATGGCCGATGTGATCGAGTGGTACAAACAGTATCCGGACAACTGGGAACTCACATGGGCAAGGGTTGAGCGCAAATGGGGCTTTGATATAGGCTGCTCGGAAGGAGCTTTCGGCACAACAAATATCGACGCCCTGATCAACAGCGCCTACATCATAATGGGTCTCCTTTACGGACAGGGCGATTTCTATAAGACTATAGATGTCTCGACACGCTGTGGAAAGGATTCCGACTGTAATCCGGCATCTTCTGGTGGTATTCTGGGCGTGATCCTGGGATACGATGGCATTCCCGACTATTGGAAGAAAGGAATGGCCGAGGTCGAGGACAGGAACCTGGCCTACACGGACATATCAATGAACAAGACCTACCAGATGTCCTTCAACCAAGCTCTTAAGGTGATAGAGAGATATGATGGCAAGATCGGTGATAAAGATGTGACTATCAAGACCCAGACTCCAGAGGCGGTTCGTTTGGAGCAGGCTTTTGAGGGCCATTGGCCAATCAAGAGAAGGGAAATAAGAAAGCCAATAAACGATGTCGGAGAGCAGGAGTTCACCGGGAAGGGAGTGGTCTTCACTTACTTGATGCCTATGGATAAGAAGGACGCCCAGACTGGCTATGTGGCTGAGGTTGAGGTATATCTTGACGGCGTTCTGGATCAGGTGGTGAAGCTTCCCGCTTCTAACAACAACCGCAGGCTCGATCTTTATTTCAAATATGATCTTCCCCTTGCCGCCCACAAGGTGTCTTTCAAGGTCAAGAATCCCGACAAGGTCCACCCTATAGAGATCCGTTCGATGATTATCTACTCCGATAAGCCGGAACCAATTAATCACCAGTAGTTTAGTATTATGAAAAGACTCGTCGCCATCATTATTCTGCTCGGCTTCCTCTGTGTTGGTTGCGCGGAAAAGAGCACACCAAAAGAGGTGTCTTTAAAACTGGACCCATCAAAAGTGGAGTGGTTTAAGGACGCCAAGTTCGGTATGTTCATGCATTGGGGACTCTATTCCATCTTGGAGGGATCATACAACGGGCACACCATGCCTGACACCACTTTCCCGCAGGGAAACACATGGTACGCCGAATGGATTAAACCGCGCCTTGAAGTTCCGGACGATTACTACAATGGCCTTATCAACGAGTTCAATCCGGTGAAATACGACCCGGACAGTTGGGTCAAAGAAGCCAAGAACGCAGGAATGAAGTATTTGGTAATCACCGCTAAACATCATGATGGCTTCGCTTTGTGGGATTCTGATGTGTCGGACTTTGATATCGCCTCCACTCCCTACAAGAAAGACCTGCTCGCTCCTCTGGTGGCCGCCTGTAAGAAGTATGGCTTGAAATATGGCTTCTATTATTCTCATTGGCAAGATTGGGAAGATCCCGACGGAGCTATGCCTTATTGGTATCCCTGGCGTCCAGACGAGGATTTCGAGAAATATTGGCAAAGAAAATCACTTCCTCAGGTCAAGGAGCTTATAGAGAAGTTCGATCCGGACCTTCTTTGGTTTGACACATGGGACTGGGAGAACCACATTACACCCGAACGTAGGGATGAGCTAATCAGGCTGGTTAGGAGTCTCAGCGACAAGTGCCTCATCAACGGACGCATTTGTTATTCGAATCCGGGAGATAATATCGATTTCCTTGAGATGCACGACAACGCCTACCCTAAGGAGATGCTGGACAAGCCGTGGCAGACCCCGGCCACAATGCAGAATTCCTGGGCATATCACGGCAAAGATTATAATTGGAAGCCCGCCAACAGAATGCTCCGATATCTGGTTAATAACACCTCAATGGGGGGCAACTACCTCCTTAACGTAGGCCCCAAGGCAGACGGGACGCTACCCGCTCCGGCTATCCGTAGACTTAGGGAGATGGGTGCCTGGTTGGATGTGAATGGCGAGGCGGTGTTCGGCTCTTCTCCCACTGACTATAAAATGCCGGAAGGAATATACACGACCCAGAAGGAAACTCCTGACGGGAAGAACCTTTATATTTTCCTTACCAGCCCGGTCCCGACTGTTACCGTTCCCGCTGTTTTATCGGGGAAATGCGAGGTCTTGGAAACCGGACAGCCGATAGATATGTCAGTCATTGGGGGAGAGACAGTTATAACTCTTCCTGAGAGCATTTTCAAGGATGATTCGATAGTGGTTTTGAGATGCCATTAGTGAATGTATATTTCTCTTTGGGGAGTAACCTTGGCGACAGGGAAAGAAATATCTCCGAGGCGCTTCACCTGATGGATGAGGCGTTCGGGGTCCATTATTCCTCCCTTTCCAAAACCATTGAGACGGAGCCGATGGGTTTCGTCGGAGACCCGTTCCTGAATGCGGCTGTCTTGTACCGGATTCCGGCCGAGAGCCCACTTTGGACTCTTTATCAGGTTAAGTCCATTGAGAGGGAAATGGGGCGTACGGATTCTCCTGAATATGACGCCAAAGGGAATAGGGTTTATTATTCAAGGATTATTGATATTGACATCCTGTTTTATGGCAAGGAAATAATTGACACTCCAGAACTTACAATACCTCATAAAGGAATCGCCGAAAGACCTTTCGTTATGATTCCCTTGCGGGAGATAGCCAGACCTTCCCTTAAGAAAGCCTTTCCTGAGATATTTAACAGATAGTGGAGATATGAGCGGAAAGGGATTCTTTTTATTCGTGACAGTCCTGATTTTGGGGGCTTGCGGAGCAGATAAGTCCCGGAATTGTCAGTTTGACTTCACAAAAGGGCTGGAGAAGGTCGCCTCTGGAGTGTGGAAAGCGGAGATCGGGAATCCGGACAAGGTCAATTTGCTAAGCGAGTTGGATTTCAATCCGAAGATCGACGCCATAAACAATATAGAGGAGGCTGAACTTCCTGTTGACAAGGCGGAGATAACGGCGGAAGTATTTGATGGTAAGACTTATATCCGGTTCCCTCTGGACAAGGAGGAGAAGATTTACGGCCTCGGTCTCAACTTCCAGTCCGTTCAACAACGGGGCAGGATCGCCAGGCTTCATGTGGATCACTACGGAGGTTCGGACAACGGTCGCACCCATGCGCCGGTGCCGTTCTTCGTGTCAAGCAAGGGTTACGGGGTGCTGATCAATGCGGCGAGGTATATTGATGTTTATGCCGGCACGTCTGTCCGCAAAGACACAAAGAACCCACCCGTGTTGTACAACCGCAATACGGACCGGGATTGGAGTGCCCAACCATATTCGGATAATCTTGAGTTCCTGGTGCCTGCAGAGGGTGTGGAATTGGTGTTTTTCTCTGGGAAAAGCATGCTCGATGTGGTTCGTCGCTTCAATCTATATAATGGAGGCGGGGTTTTGCCTCCGAAATGGGGGCTTGGCTTCTGGCACAGGGTTCCGACCCTTTTCAGCGAGGAACAAGTGAAAGAAGAAGTTGGCGAGTTCAAAAAGAGAGGTTTCCCTCTCTCCGTCATAGGCTTGGAGCCGGGATGGATGACTCGGGCATATCCTTGTACTTATCAGTGGGATCCGGGACGTTTCCCCAATCCGGAGGCTTTTGTGAAAGATATGGCGGCTCAGGATATAAAGGTCAACCTTTGGGTCAATCCCGGGGTGGCGCCAGATTGCGAAATCGCCTCAGAGATCGAAGCTTACACGGGCACACATACGGAGTGGAACGGGATGCTCCCTGATTATTCCATGACTCAGACCAAGAAGATAATGGGAGACCATTTTTCTCGTAACGCCATTGACAAGGGGGTGAGTGGTTTCAAGATGGACGAGAATGATGGCTATGACTTCTGGGTTGCTCCAGACGTGGCAAAATATCCCTCCGGAATATCCGGGGAGCAAATGCGCCAGATTTACGGTTCGCTGATGCAGAGTTTCATGACCGGTCTTTACCGGCGGAAAAATGAGAGAACCTATGGCCTTGTCAGGGCGGGCAACGCAGGGACAACGTCTTATCCCTTTGTGATTTATAATGATTATTACAATCACAGGGATTTTATCACAGCACTCATCAACAGCTCTTTCATCGGTGTTCTTTGGACTCCTGAGGTACGAGCCTCAAAGACATCCGAGGAATGGCTTCGGAGAATGCAGACCGTCTGTTTCTCTCCCCTAGCAATGCTGAATGCCTGGGCAGACGGTACGAAGCCTTGGTCATTCGCCGATGTAGAGGAGCAAGTACGTCAGGTGATGATTCTGAGGATGTGTCTTATACCATACCTTTACACCACTTTCGCCCACTATGCTTTTGATGGGATTCCTCCTGTACGGGCAATGTGTCTCGAACCTGGTTGTGAGGCGGATCCCAAGGATCAGTTTATGGTCGGGGAAAGCCTTTTGGTCGCCCCGTTGTTCGCCGGGGAGACCTCCAGGAAGGTGATTCTCCCAAAGGGGAAGTGGTATGACTTCTATACAGGGGATTTCGTTGGAGATGGGGAGACTGTTTCGGTGGAACCTGGCCTCGACAAGATCCCTGTATTGGTGAAAGACGGTGGAATCATTCCCATGTACGAGCCTATGACTACACTTCCTGAGGGTCCGGTACCTGTTTCTGTCCGCCACTATGGTGTCAAGGCTTCGTCGTTTGACCTGTACGATGACGATGGCCGTACCTACGACTACGAAAAGGGAGAGTTCACTTGGATCAGATTGGTGGCAGATCCTGCCGTCGCCAGCGGAAAGGCGACGGTATTTGATGATGGAACCATCTGGTCTTTCAATGATTACGAATTCAAATTCATGACTAAGTGAAAAGGATCTGTTTTATAGCATGTGTGATGCTGGCCTCCTTCGCTTTTTGGGAGGTGAAATCACAACCCAAGACATCCCAGTATCACAAAGGATGGCCTTCCAAAGAAGGGGAGATCAACCTTAGGGCTTCATTTGCCAACCCTCCGAAAGGCTATGGCAATGTGCCGTTTTATTGGTGGAGCGGCGATAATCTTGATAAGGAACGGCTTGCCTGGCAGTTGGAACTCCTCGCGGACTCTGCCACAGATGGTCTATGTGTGAGTTATAACCATTCGCACCCCAAGGTTGACACCCTTATGAACGCCGATGGATATGGAGGCTTCGGGAAAGTGAGCAGCGGAGACCCTTATGTGCTTTCTCCTGAATGGATGCGGTTTTGGGCTGAGTTTTCCAAGAAATGCGCCGAATATGGAATGGGAATGGGGCTCGATGACTATGTGATGGCTTCTCCAGGGAATGGCTTTAAAGTGGATGAGGCGCTTGCCGATCCTGGAGTCAAAAACCATCAGGGGCGTATTCAAAAGATGCGGATTCCCGCTGGCGAGGCTCTTCCGGATAACGTCTTGAAGACCAAAGAATATAAAGACAGCGTTGACGTCTATTACACCACTCCATCTCCGGAACTTCATCCTGATTATGGTAAATTAATGGTTGAGAAGTATTTCCAGTCGTTCGAGGATGCCATGGACGCCAAAGGTCGAGAAGGGATGAATTATTTCTTCCAAGATGAGCTGATCTACGATCTGAATATACGTTCCTGGTGTGATGGTATGCGGGAGATATTCCAAAAAGAGAAAGGATATGATATCCTGCCTCATTTGGATGCTCTTTTTGCCACCAGCGACGATGAAATTGACGAAGAGGCCGCCAGGGTTCGCCTTGACTATGCGGAAGTCTTGACCAAACTGGCAGAGGAGAGATATTTCAAGCCTATTTACGACTGGAATGCGGATCGTGGGTTGATTTATGGATGCGACAACTATGGAAGGGGTCTGAGTCCCACACAATATATGGACTATTTCAGGGCTACAAGTTGGTTCACGGCTCCGGGCAACGACGCTCCGGCCAGAGGAAGCAGCTTCCGCCAGACTAAGGTCTCCAGCAGCATAGCCCACCTTTACGGGCGTCCAAGAACTTGGCTTGAGGCTTTCCACAGTATGGGTTGGGACGCTAACGGAGGTTTGCTCACCAGACAGCTTGACCATCATCTCATAGCTGGTGGTAACTTGCTGTGCCTCCATGGGTTATATTATACCACCCATGGTGGATGGTGGGAGTGGGCTCCGCCGAGTTTCCACTTCAGGATGCCTTATTGGCCGCACATGAAAGTGTGGCTGAAATATGCCGAGAGAATGTGCTATTTGTTGAGTCAAGGGGAACATGTTTGCGACATTGCCATTCTGTATCCCACTGAGACCATGCAGGCATATCCCCAGGCGAAACCTGACCTGGCTTTCAATACAGCCCTAAAGTTGAGCGATGCCGGTCTTGATTATGATTTCATTGATTTCCAGTCGCTTCAGAACGCATCTATTGGGAATGGCTCTTTATCTATCGCCGGGGAATCCTATAAGGTGCTGATCCTGGCCGGAGTGAAAGCCATGCATAAGGAGACAGAGTCCAAAGTAGAGGAATTTGTGAAAGCCGGCGGCCTTGTCTTGAGGATAAATTCTGAGGCGGAGATACAGGACGCGGTTCCGGGAAGTTTATCTCAAGTTATTAAGGATAAGATAGTTCCGGACTTCTCTACATCGTCCGGAAAAGGCAAGGTGTTGCATCGCAGGGTCGGTCAGAATGATGTATATATGGTGATGGACGTCCCTGACGGCGATGAGATGACATTCAGGGCCACCGGGAAGGCGGAGCAATGGGACGCCGTTCATGGCACCATCCGCCCCGTGCCGGTCTTGAGTCAAGAAAACGGTTTCACGACAGTGAAATATTCGGGATCAGAAGGCGGCTCCAAGCTTCTGGTTTTTTCTCCTGGAAAACCTGTGAAGTATAAAGCTAAAAAGGAGAAAGTCGTTGAATCAGAGGAAATTCCAGTTGAGGGAGAGTGGGATGTGGAGATTATTCCCACGATGGACAACAGATGGGGGGATTTCCGCCTTCCGAAGAGTGACGAATTCATTGGTATTGAGGCTAGGGAATTCCGTTGCCGCCTTTCAGGAGATCCTTCGAAAGAATACAAATCCATTTACGGTTACGCTCCTTATATGCTTACTTTGAATATTCCTGCTGACCGGAATATAGAGGACGTTCTCAAGAACCTGCCAGAAAGCGGGAAATGGGAGGCTTACCCGTTCTCTTGGCAGTATGGGGTATTCGACAGTCCGGGAAGTCAGGGTTACCACGGGCTTAAGGAGCACGTGGATGACCGTTTCCTGATTCTTGACCAAGGATGTCATCAGTTATTCCGGGCGTATTTGGCTGTTCCGGCGGATGGATCTTATCGTTTTGTGAAAGAGGGAAAAGCACCGTATAAGATACTGTTGGACGGAAAGCCCGCGACAGGGCAAAGTGTCGTACTTAACAAGGGAACCCATTGTCTTACAATAGTGTACATCAACACAAAGAAGGTAGAGTATAGCCTAGAGAAGCTGAGAGGATATACGGTTGACAACAGGGAGAGGAGTATGGTTATGCTTTATCCCGAGGGTTCCTCCGGTCCTATTCCGCATGGAATGCACGACGAGATTGTCGCCTCAAGCTGGTATAATACGGATTTCGTTCCATTCGTTTATCCTGGAACCGGGGAGTGGACAATGAGTTTCGAGTCAGCTCCCGGAACAAGAAGCATGTCATTTGAGACAGCCGGAAAGATTCTGGAAATCAACGTAGGTGGCCGGAAGGTTGATTTCAAGGAAACCGGACCGGGGAAATACCTTGCCGATAATCTTCCCGTGGAGCCCGGGGTTACAACTGTGACAGTTAGGGCTTTACCCGAAGCGGATAGCCCAGGAGCGGCTTTCTTCAGAGAGCCTGTCAAAATAGATTGTGAGGGAGGACGACTCGCCCCCGGGGACTGGACCAACGCTGGTGCGATGAGATTCTATTCCGGAGGAGTGAAGTATAGCAAAGTGATTGATGTCAAGGCAAAAGGAAAGCGTGTGGAGTTGGATCTTGGCGATGTGGACGCCACATGTGAGGTGAG
>JAFROA010000370.1 GCA_017429885.1 Bacteroidales bacterium
GACAAGATATTCGTGAAGGACGCCGCCCGTGACATCTACAGCCAGATCATCCAATACCTGAAGAAAGATGAGATCGCCGCCGGAACCGTCACCAGGGAGGAACTGCTATCCGTCCCCTCACAAGAGAACGTGGACCTCGTCGAGAACTATCTGATGCAGATCAAGGACCAGGTTGCAGGCTATGAGGCCGACTTCGGCAAGGACCAGCTCATCCTCGAGAGGGGCTGGATCAGCCTGAACTGGAGCGGTGACGGAAGATGGGCCCGCGATGAGGCTGAGAAGGTCGGAGTCACCCTGGATTTCATCGTGCCGGACGAGGGTTCCACCATCTGGTTCGACGGTTGGATTATCCCGAAATATGCCAAGAACGTCAAGGCCGCCCGCTACTTTATCAACTTCATGTGCGAGACCGGCAACTCCATAAAGAACTGCGACTTTGTCGGGTATTCCAACTCCTGCGGCACTCCCGAGATGCTCGCCAACTATGTCGACGAGTCCTGCGAGCCTCAGGATCTTAGCTACTTCTTCGGCCCCGGGGCCGACTCTGTCCACATCGATCCCCTCCTCTATCCAACCAAGGAGGTTATCGCCCGCTGCGCACTCGAGCATGACTGGGGCGAGGATTCCGATATGCTTATCACCATGTGGTCAAGGGTTAAGGGAAGCAACGCCAGCGCCTTGACATACGTCATTATAGGCGGCATCCTGGTCGCCCTCGTCGCGGCTGTGATTCTGACTCGCAGGAACAAGAAGCACTCCTCAAGAGGAAAGAGAAGGAGATAAAAGATGGGAGTCACTGTCCGGGACGACAAGAAAGTTGTCGACAACCTCGTTGTCAAATGCTATGAGGTAGACTCGGCCCAAAGGCTGAAGCCCACCGCTTTCATGGATTTAGCCCAAGAGATGGCCTACCAGGCCGCCTCCGCCATGCGTTTCGGCTACGACGAGCTGATTGTCAATAATCTCGCCTGGGTGTTGTCAAGAATGCGTTTCCGTTTCCTCAAAGCCCCTGTCTGGGGAGATGAGGTAGAGATACGCACATGGCACAGGGGTGCTTTCGGACCCTTCTTCGTGAGGGATTTCGAGTTGCTGGACCGAAACGGTGAAAGGATGGTCGAGGCCACAAGCTCGTGGGTGATCATCGATGTTGAAAGCAGGCGTATGGCGAGGCCAGAGGAGGTCCTCCCGAAAGAAGACACTTCCTGCCATGATTTCGCGATAGAGACTCCTGCTGGGAAAGTGATGATGCCAAGAGGGGTGGAGCCTGAATATGTCATGACCCATAAGGTGGCATATTCAGACATAGACCTTGTCGGACACACCAACAACGCCCGCTATGTCGCCTGGGCCATGGACTGCATGGACTACGGCGAGTCAGGGATAAAGGTTGATGAGGTCGAGATTGTCTTCCACCATGAGGCCCGCCCTGGAGACGAGATCGCCCTATACAAGGCTGAGTCCAATGGAGCCACCTTTGTGGAAGGCCGCAGAGGGGATGCCCCGATCTTCTGCGCCAAACTTGGAAATATCTAATTATCAATATGTTTAAAAAAGCTTTCGCCGTTGTCATAGCGGCTATCTCCGTGTTAGCGTCATGCCGCGAGGAGAAGGTTGACACCCTCAAGACAGGCGACCTTGTGTTCGTAGGAATCCCTATGGACTATTCCCTCGACAGCGGCTCGATGGACGCCGCCATAGCCAGCTCGACCGGCAACCCCGACAGCCTGAACCTCATCCACGTGGCGATCGCTGAGGTGGACGCTGAAGGCAAATGGATAATAGACGCCACGATCAAAAGAGGGATCGACCGTCATCCCCTCGACACCTTCATCACTGACTTCACCTTGAAGGATGGCTCTCTGCCCGTCTTCATCGTCAAGCGCCTAAAAGATCCCTCCAAGGCTTCCGAATATGTAGCCAACACGAGAAAATATCTTGGCCGCCCGTACGATCTCCATTTTATGCCCTCGGATGACTCACTGTACTGCAGCGAGCTTGTCAGGGACTGCTATGTCACCGCCAGCGGAGAATACATCTTTGGCACTGTCCCTATGAACTTCAAGGACGCCAACGGAGAGTTCCCGCTCTACTGGAAGCAGCTCTTCGAACGTCTCCAAGCACCAATTCCTCAAGACCTTCCGGGCACCAATCCCCAAGACATGTCCAAGTCCCCAGCCCTCGTCTCCACGACGGTATATTTGCTTAGGCGGTAAGGTACCCCCTTGAAAACCGTAGCCACCCTCGGCTCGTAAGAGGGAGGGGCCCGCTCACGAAGTGAGTGGGAGGGACCGAGCGTAGCGAGGAGTTTTCAAGGGGGTACCTTACCGCATGATTTGCCATAACAAACGAATTTTATTATATTTCGGAAAGAAAATCATTTAAAATAAAACGAACATGAAGAGATTGATCCTGACGGTTGCGGCGGCATTCGCGACTGTGGCGTCATTCGCCTGCACCAACCTCATCGTAGGCAAGAAAGCCTCCGTTGACGGTAGCGTCATCTGCACCTACAACTGCGACGGCTTCGGCTTCGCTTCTCCCCTCTCCTACAGCGCTCCCGGACGCCATGCGGAGGGAGAGCTCATCCAACTGAGAGGCTGGGGCCCTTCCACCGAGAAGCGTTTCATCAAGCAAGTCCCCTACACTTTCGGTGTTGTCGGCCTGATGAACGAGAATCAGGTCAGCATCGTAGAGACCACCTGGGGCGGCCGCAACGAGCTCCGCAACCCTGAGGGTTACTTCGATTATTTCACCCTCATGGGCATTGTGCTTCAAAGAGTTACCACCGCCCGTGAGGCAATCGCCTGCATCCACGAACTGGTCCAGGAATATGGCTACAGCAGCACTGGTGAGTCTTTCGCCGTCTGCGATAAGGATGAGGCCTGGATCATGGAGATAATCGGAAAGGGTAAGGGCAACAAGGGCGCCATCTGGATCGCGATGAGGGTTCCTGACGACTGCATCTGCGCCTATGCCAACTCCAGCCGTATCCAGAAATTCCCCCAGGCCAAGAAGGTCGACAAGAAGCTCGGTTTCTACGTGGCTGATGGCGGAAACTGCATGTACAGCGCCGATGCCATCTCCTTCGCTAAGGAGCAAGGATATTATGATGGTCCTGACGCCGACTTCAGCTTCCGCGAGGCTTACGGCCCGATGGATTTCGGCACCATACGCTACTGCGAGGCCCGCGTGTGGAGCTTCTACCGCCACCACACCGATCCCGCCGAGATGGATAAGTATCTCCCTTACATTGACGGGGATATGAGCCAGATCGACCACCTTCCCCTTTGGATCAAGCCCGACAAGCCAGTCTCTGTCCGTGACATCATGGAAGACATGCGCGACCACTACGAGGGCACGGCCCTTGACATGACCGCTGACATCAGCGCCGGACCCTGGGCTTCACCTTACCGCAACCAGCCCGTCAACTACACCTCCAGCGACGGCACCGAGATGTTCCGCGAGAGGCCTATCGGCTGCCAGCAGAGCGGAATGACCATGGTCTGTCAGATGAGAAGCTGGCTCCCTGACGCTGTGGGCGGTGTGACCTACTTCAATATGGACGACGCCTCCATGGTCGCTTATGTCCCTGCATATTGCGGAATCAACAGGATCCCTGATCCCTTCCGCAGGGAGAACAATAGCATGAACGAGTTCAGCACAGAGAGCGCCTTCTGGATGAACAACTTCGTGGCCAACATGGTCTATCCCCGCTACAGCGCCATGATCGGAGACCTGAAGGAGGCCCAGAAAGAACTTGAGGACTTCTATGCCAAGGATCAGGAGGAGGTCGAGAAGAGGGTCGCTGAGATGACTCCTTCCGACAGGACTGAGTACCTGACCGCCAAGACAATCTCCTACACTGACATGATGATGAAGCGTTGGGATAAGCTTGCTAAACTCTTGATAGTCAAGTATAACGACCAGAGCATCAGGCCTAGCCAGAACGGTGAGATCGTCGCTGGCCGTCCTGGTCCCGGCTTCCAGAGGCCTAAGACTCCGGAGTACTCCCCTGTCTTTGTTGACGCTGTGAAGACCGCCACTGGCAACCGCTACGTCAAACCCCAGGAAGGCAAGATCCACGAGCGGTAAAACCTGATTTCGGTAATACTTTTACTCCCAGGAGATGAAAACACCTGATTTCATTCCCTGGGAGTAAATTTTATACTCTGCAGGCAAGATAACGCCCCTTTCCTTGCCCGCAGAGTAATCTCTCCAAGTCCCAATGCAGCCTGTTGAACCCAAGCGCCGAGGCGGTGGGCAATCTCGGCATTCTTGGAGGGTTTAGAATCTTGCGAGTTGCAAAGCATTGATAAATGATAGAAAAATGCTATCATTTAGCTATCTTTGCAGAAAATGGTTAATTATGGGAATGGTCATGACAACTGTGCGTCTTGAGAAGGGGGTCAAAGATGAGTTTGATTCCCTCTGTAAGGCATTCGGCATGAGCGCAAACACTGCGTTTACAATTTATGTCAACAAAGTCATAGAGGAGGGACGGATTCCATTCTCTGTAGGAAGGAACGCTTCTGGATCCCGGGACATCAGTATCCTTGACCGTCTGAGCGGCGCATGGGATGATGGGACTTCTGCGGATGAATTGTCTGCCAAGATTCGGTCTGGACGGTCTTTCGGCAATACAAGAGTGATTGAGGATTATTGAATTTGAAGAATGTATTTGCTGGACACTAATATCTGTATAGAGTTGCTTAAAGGCAATCGGTCTGTGCGGGCGCATGTTGAGGAAGTAGGGCCTAGAGACTGTTACATTTCAGAGATAACAGTCGCCGAGTTGTATTATGGGGCATATAAAGGCGAGCACTCCTTTGAGAAGAGGCAGGATATACGCTTTTTATTGGAATTATTTGACCTTA
>JAFROA010000371.1 GCA_017429885.1 Bacteroidales bacterium
AGCTTATGGCTTCCGAAGTGGTATCCTTGGTAGCATGGATAGGCCATATCCATGTTGAGCGTTCCTTCCTGGAGACCGATGAGACCGTTGACGAGTTTGAACACTGAGCCAGGAGGATAAGGGGCCTGCACAGCTCGGTTGAACATCGGTTTGTGAGGGTCCTTGATGATCTCGTTGTAGTGCTGGCTGATGTCGGCAAGCATGTTGACATCGACTCCGGGGCTTGAAACGAGGGATAGGATCTCGCCGGTTTTGGGCTCAATAGCCACAAGACTGCCCACCTTGTTCCTCATCAATTCCTGGCCATATTGCTGAAGGTCAGCATCAATAGTAGTCACGATGTCATGTCCCGGAACCGCTTCCTTGTCCATCTCACCGTCCTTGTACTGTCGCTCAATCTGGTTGCGAGAATTGCGGAGATAGATATGATAACCTTTCTCCCCCCTGAGGTCTTTTTCCCTTGCCGCCTCGATACCGGTTTTTCCCGCATAGTCACCCGGGCGGTACTCTCCCGGATGAGCCTCGATGTATTTCTGATCCACCTCAGAGACATATCCCAGAAGGTTTCCGCCAGCGTTGACAGGATAATCACTGATGCTTCTGACTTGCCCCCTGAACCCCGGGAAGTTGTATTGGATCTCGGCGAACTTCATGTAAGTCTCAGGCTTGATCTGCTTGAGCATGACCATGCTCTGGTAGCCTATTTTCTTCTTGTTCCTGGAATACTCAGCCATCTTATCCCGGATGAACTCAGGTGAAGTCTCCAGGACTGAAGCGAGAAGCAAAGTGTCGAACGGGGTGACTTCCCTGGGGGTGACAAGGATGTCGTAAGTGACCTTGTTGCTGACGATAATCTTCCCGTTACGGTCGTAGATAATGCCTCTCGTCGGGTAGATGATGTCATACACCATCGAATTGTTCGACGCATTGATCTTGTACTTGTCGTCTATGATCTGGATGTAGAACAATTTGCCTAGCAAGATGGCCGCCACCACAATCAGTCCGGCAAGCAGGACCCTGCTCCTGTTGTTACCTTCTGTCGTCATAGCTCAGCAGATTGACAAGTATGGCGGATACAAGGTAACTGGCCATCAGAGAGATCCCCAGTTTTGAGGCCATGAACCAAAGTGGCCTGGTGCCGGCGCAATCAGCGGCGATGTAAATCATCAGGAATATGGCCGTCACTAGAATTATGGCGAAGGACACCCTGGTGAATCCATATTTCCTGGAGGAGATATTTTCCTTATGCTCAAATGGTTCCGAGCCGAATATCATGTCTATCAAGCCCTTTCTGACAAATGCGATCGGGACTAGGGACAATGCGTTGAGCCCAAAAGCACCTTCGGCGAACATATCCACAGCCAAACCGGTCGCGAAAGCTATCACCATGGCCCAGACCGTCTCCACCTTGGTGGGGATGCAGAGAACCATCATCGGAAGGATGGTGACCATGCAAAGGGTGGTGAAATGGAAATAATTGGTCAGCAGCATCTGAGCCACCACCATCAGGATGTATGTCACCGTGAAAGTGTTCCTCATCGCTTGCCCTCCTTGACTTTATTGTCCATGCTCTCAACCTCCTCAATCTCCCTGATTCTCGTGTTCTCGATAATGGTGACATATTTGAGGGCGCTGTGATCCTGGAACAACTTGACCTTTATCTCGTTAGTGGCCCCGTTAATGATTTTCGCCTCTCCAGCCACACCCAAGGGGATGTCGGGCGGGAAAATAGCCGAGTAGCCACTTGTGTAGATCGTGTCTCCAGGATTGTACTTGAACTGAAGCGGAATCTCACGGAGAACACCCTCATCTGTCCTGATCCCGTCCCAAGCCAAAGGTCCCACGGCGCCTGAAGAGTCAATCCTGGCGCTGATGTTGAGCTCCCTGTTGAGGAAGGAGATAGCGAAGGAATAGTGTTTGCTCACGGCATCCACTATCCCGATCACGCCCTTTGAGGTAATGATTCCGGAGTTCTCAACCACTCCATCCTCGCTTCCTTTGTCCAGGATAAGGTAGTTGTGCTGTGTGTTGGTTCCTGACTTGATGATTGTGGCCGGGATATACTTGAACCCATTGTCCCTCATGAACGGAAGTGACGATGGATCAGACTCTTTGGCAGCCAGCTGGTAATTTCTCAACTCTTTCCTGAGGCTTTCGTTCTCCAAGGCGAGCTCGTCATTCTGCCTCTTCAAGGCGAAGTAATTCCTCACCGACTGGGTTGTCCCCCACGTTTTGGCCATGAATCCGTGAGAGATTCTGGCGATCCAAAGCCTTTGGAGGGTGTTGTTATTGGAGAGCATGAGCAAAGCGGCGGTCTCCAGCAGGATGAAAACCGCAAGGTTGATGATTCTGCTTGCCAGTGGTCTCTCCTTTGGCATTATCTCATTAGGAATGAGTAGTTGGATGTCTTCTTGAGAGCTATGCAAGTGCCTCTCGCCACAGCCCTAAGCGGGTCTTCAGCGACATGGAACTGAATATTGACCTTCTCGGTGAACCTCTTTGCCAATCCCCTGAGAAGGGCGCCACCTCCGGAGAGGAAAATACCATTCTCCACAATGTCCGAATACAGTTCAGGAGGGGTAAGTTCCAGAACATGAAGGATTGAGGCCTCAAGCTTGGCCACAGATTTGTCCAAGCAGTGGGCTATCTCCTGGTAAGTGATAGACGCTTCCACAGGGTGGGCGGTCATAAGGTTCGGGCCGTTTACCACGAACGGTTCAGGTTCCTCGTCAAGGTCGGGAATGACAGCTCCGACAGCTATTTTGATTTTCTCCGCCGTGGTCTCACCGATCTTGATGTTGTGCTGCTGGCGCATGTAGTACTGGATGTCAGTGTTGAATACGTCTCCAGCTGTCTGGATACTCTCCTGCTCAACGATACCACCAAGTGATATGACCGCGATCTCAGCGGTACCACCTCCTATGTCAACTACCATATTGCCTTTAGGGGCCTCCACATCAAGCCCGATTCCGAGGGCGGCAGCCATCGGCTCGTAGATGAGGTAAACATCCCTACCTCCGGCATGCTCGCAAGAGTCACGCACAGCCCTGATCTCAACCTGGGTACTACCGGAAGGGATTCCGACCACGATTTTGAGGTTGGGCGAGAAGAGGGATTTCTTCTTGTTGTTCACCTGCTTGATAAATCCCTTGATCATCATCTCAGCGGCGTTGAAGTCGGCTATAACGCCGTTACGGAGCGGACGGATGGTCTTGATGCCGGGATTGGTGTGCTCATGCATGAGTTTGGCCTGCTGGCCGATAGCTATGCATTTCTGGGTATTGTTATCTATAGCCACAATGCTCGGCTCGTCAAGCACCTTCTGGTCATTACGGAAAATGACGGTGTTGGCGGTGCCGAGGTCCATTGCTATTTCTTGCGTCAAAAACGAAAATGCCATAAAATCCAAGTCTTTATTACAACTTGTAAATATACAAAAAAAGTTATATTCGCGAGGATAATTATGGCCAAGGGAAACAAAATATTGATAGCGATGGCGGCCGGAAGCGGCACCCGTATGGGCTCGGTGACTCCTAAGCAGTTTCTGGACCTGGGTGGCAAACCTGTCCTGAGGAGAACAATAGAGGCTTTCGTCGCCGCGGAACCAGACATCCGTGTCATTACAGTCCTTCCGAAAGAGCATATCTCATATTGGAAAGAATACTGCCTGGCGGCCGATTTCTCATGTCCGCAATTGCTTGTGCAGGGGGGATTTACCCGTTTCCATTCAGTCAGAAACGCTCTTGAAAAGGTTCCGGACGGAGCCATTGTGGCTATCCATGACGGTGTGCGCCCTTTGGTGTCTCCCGGTCTGATCAGCGGAATGTTCTCCATGATGGCCACCAGACGTTGTCATGCTCTTATCCCTGTACTCCCTTCAACGGACACTTTGAGGCTTTTGGATAAAGTTGAGGGTGCTGCAGGTGTGGAGGCGCTCACCGCTTCGGCGGAAGTGATTGACCGTTCGAGGGTTTACCGTGTGCAAACTCCCCAGATGTTCAAATCCGAGGACATAAAGGAGGCATATTCCCAGGCGTTCGACACATCATTTACGGATGACGCGTCTGTAGCGTATAAAAAAAGAATACCTCTCTCGTTCTGTGAGGGAGAGAGGTATAATTTCAAATTGACTTCTCCAGAGGATCTGGAGATGGCGAGAATGATTATTTCTTCTTCTCCTCGGTAGTCTGATAGCTGGTGCTCTTATAATCCTTTACCCACACCTGCCTTTCAATCGCTTGGTCGAGTGAGATCATGGTGTCTGTCGACTGTACGAACGGTATGTTCTGCATCGTGTTCAGGAGCACCTCCATAAGGTGATCATTGTCAAAGCAATAAACTTTGACCAGAAGGGCGGCGCTACCTGTCACGAAGTGGCATTCGACAATCTCGGGAATCTTCTTAAGGTTTGTGACAACCTCGGGATATTTGTTGGCTTCGGAAAGCGTCACGCTGATGAAAGCGCAGACATTCAGTCCAAGGGCTTGAGGTTTGACAAGAAGACGAGACCCGGTGATGACTCCATTCGCCTCCAAACGCTTGACTCTCTGATGAATAGCCGCACCAGAGACGCCGCACTCGCGGGCAATCTCAAGGAAGGGCATTCTAGCGTTCTTTACCAGGAAAGACAGGATTTTCTGATCGATTTGATCAATGTGGTAAGTTGCCATCGCTTTCAAATTATAACTTATTGATGGCAAATTTAATCATTATTTCAGAAAAATCAAGTCTTTTTTATGCGTCTGTGACTCTTGACGGTAGGTTTTGATTTATCGATGATCTCCTTACACATCGATTCTGTAAGTGAGGCGGCGTCAGTGCCCTTCGGGATCCTGTAATTGGAACTTCCAGATTTTATGTATGGGCCATATCGTCCATTGATCACCTGGATTCCCGAATCCTTGAACTCGGCGATCAGAGTGTTAGTCTCGGTCTTTCCGGATGCCGCCTCGATGAGGGAGACGCATTCCTCAAGGCTTATCTTCACAGGATCTTTCCCTTTTGGGATTGAGACATTCTTGTCACCGTATTTAAGATAAGGGCCAAAACGTCCCTTCATGGCAATCACGTCTACGCCTTTGTACTCGCCTACGGTCCTGGGGAGTTCAAATAGTTTCAAAGCATCGGCGAGAGATATATTCTCTATAAGTTGTCCCTTCGCCAACGATGCGAATTGAGCGGATTCCCCTTCTCCCTTCTGGATGAAAGGACCGTATTTCCCGAATTTAGCGGTGATCTTGTTGCCCTCCGAATCCACCCCGATCTCTCGGGAGACCCTGCTGAAGTTGCCGTCATGAAGGACCTCTTCCACTTTCTTGTGGAAGGGGGAATAGAACTCACTGATCACCTTGACCCACTCCTCTTCTCCTCCAGCTATCTGGTCGAAATCCTTCTCCACATTCGCAGTGAAGTCGTAGTCCATGATGTCAGTGAAATTCTTCTCCAGATAGTCGGCGACTATCATTCCAATCTCCTGAGGGAGGAGTTTGCCCCTCTCTGCCCCTACGGTTTCTGTCTTGGAGACCTCGGAGATCGCATTGTCCTTGAGAGACAGATCCGTGACCGGAATCTTGCGACCTTCCTTGTCGCCTTTGACTATGTAACCTCTACCGGAGGTCAGGGTGCTGATCGTGGATTGGTAAGTCGAGGGACGACCGATGCCCAGCTCCTCCAGTTTCTTCACCAGGGTGGGTTCTGAATACCGGGGCGGGGCGGTGGTGAACTTGCACTCGGCCTTTATCTCGCGCCTTTCCATCACAGTGCCTTCCTTGAGGTCCGGGAGTATCGTCTCGCCTTCCGGATCCTCTTGATCATCAGTTCCTTCCATGTAAAGTTTGAGGAAACCGTCAAAAAGCACCTGAGTGGCTTGGACGCTGAATCTCTCCTCCCTCTTGTCGGAAGACACTTTCATGAGGGTGTTGAGCACCTTGGCGTCAGACATCTGAGAGGCCACGGTACGCTTCCATATCAGATCGTAAAGCTTCTTCTCCTGGGCGGTGCCCTCTATTGATGTGTTCTCTATGAAGGTGGGACGTATCGCCTCATGGGCCTCCTGGGCTCCTTTGCTATGGGTCCGGAACTGCCTGGTCTTCTGGTACTCGGCTCCGAAATGCTCAGTTATGTATTTCTTGGATGTCCCGAGGGCCAGCGCGGAGAGATTTGTCGAGTCGGTTCTCATATAAGTGATCAGACCCCTCTCATAAAGTGCCTGAGCCACTCTCATAGTGACGCTCACGGGGAAACGGAGTTTGCGTCCAGCCTCTTGCTGAAGTGTCGACGTGGTGAAAGGGGGTGCGGGATATCTAACGGCCTCTTTCTTCTCAACGCTGGCGACGTTGAATTCGGCTCCAATGCAGTCCTCAAGGAAACGACGGGCGTCTTCAATGCCACGGAACTTGCTGTCAAGCAGAGCTTTGACTTTCACTGAGGCAGGTTGGCCAACAGGATGGAACACACCCTCTACCCGATAAAACGGCTCGTTCTCGAAAGCCATGATCTCTTTCTCCCTCTCGACCACCAGCCTCAAGGCGACAGATTGCACACGACCGGCTGAAAGCTTAGGTTGGATCTTCCTCCAGAGCACGGGGGAAAGCTCAAAACCAACAAGCCTGTCAAGAACACGGCGCGCCTGCTGGGCGTTGACCAGATTCATGTCTATGTCACGAGGATTCTTGACGGCATTCAGGATGGCGTCTTTTGTGATCTCGTGGAAAACGATTCTGCGTGTGCTATCTTTTTTGAGACCGAGTGTCTCGAACAGATGCCATGATATGGCTTCTCCCTCACGGTCCTCATCGGATGCGAGCCATACTGTGGAGACTGAATCAGCCGCTCTTTTCAGATCCGCCACCACCCTTCTTTTATCAGCCGGGATGACATATTCCGGAGCGAACCCCTTCTCTACATCCACACTCAGTTTGTTGTCCTGCAGGTCCCTGATATGCCCGAAACTGGATTTGACCAAGTAGTCTTTCCCTAAGAAGTTCTGAATTGTATGGGCCTTCGCCGGAGACTCCACAATAACTAGATTCTCTGCCATAGTCTTTTAATTTGTAAGTTGTTCATAGAATGTTTGAAGTTTCGTTCCGCAAAGTAAAGCACAAACCGGGCAATTTTCCAAATTTTGTTATAAATTTGTCTTTATTATGACCGAAGAGACAAGAAAGAAAATAACCAAGTGGTTCTGGATCCTCATCACGCTTCCGGTACTGTTCCTCATATTCATGATCCTGCTCGTCTGGATGTTCGCTGACATCCCTTCTTTCAAGGAGTTGGAGAATCCTGACAGCAAACTCGCCACCCAGGTCCTCGCGGATGACGGGGAGATTCTCGCGACCTTCCATATTGAGAACAGGACTTTTGTGAACTACGAGGATCTATCTCCCAATATCGTCCATGCGGCTGTGGCCACAGAGGACGCTCGTTTTTACAGGCATTCAGGTATAGATTTCAAGGGATTGGCCAGGGTTTTCATCAAGACTCTGCTTCTTCGTGACTCAAGTCAGGGAGGTGGTAGTACCATAACCCAGCAGCTGGCAAAGACTCTTTACCCGAGAAAGGAAATGGGGCGGAAGATCCCCGGGATCTATCATATGAGAATGGTCTGGACCAAACTCAAGGAGTGGATCACCGCCGTGAAACTTGAGAGGGACTATACTAAGGATGAGATCATGACCATGTATCTCAACTCCATATTCTTCGGGAGTAGCGCCTATGGAGTACGTTCGGCGGCTGAGACTTTCTTCGGGAAGCTTCCCTCAGAACTGACCGTTGAGGAGAGCGCCATGCTTATCGGTATGGTCAACAAACCCACGAGGTACAATCCCGCCATCAATCCTGACAAGGCTCTGGTCAGGAGGAATTTTGTCATCGGCCAGATGGAGAAGGCCGGATATATCACCAAGGCGTCCAGGGATTCCATCCGCATGATCCCTATCACTCTCAATTATGAGATCCAGGATCATAATGCCGGAAGGGCTCCGTATTTCAGGGATATGATCCGTCGCGTCATGACAGCCAAGAAGCCACGCAGGAGCGACTATAAGGTGCGAGAGGACTATGTCGCCGATTCGCTTGCCTGGGCTGATGACCAACTCTATGGGTGGCTGGAGAAGACCCATAAGGCGGACGGCTCAAAATATGATCTGGATAAAGATGGCTTGAGGATATACACCACCATCAATTACAAGATGCAGAAATATGCCGAGGAGGCTGTCTCAGAGCATATCAAAGCCCTTCAATCTGATTTCATGAAGGACTTGAAGCGCAAGACGAATGCTCCGTTCTCCAATGATATTGATGAGGCCACCCGTAACCGGCTGATGAACCAGGCCCGCCGTTGGAGTGACCGCTGGCGTGTCATGAAGAAGAGCGGCAATTCCGACTCCCAGATTTTGAAGACCTTCTCCGTTCCTACCAGGATGAGGGTGTTCGCCTATAATTCGAAGGGATATGTGGACACCACCATGACTCCCGATGACTCGATCCGTTATTACAAGTCGATGCTCCGGACCGCTTTCGTGGCCATGGAGCCCGGAACCGGTCATGTGAAAGCATACGTTGGCGGGCCTAATTACAGGTATTTCAAATATGACAATGTCCGTCAAGGAAAGCGTCAGGTGGGTTCGACCATCAAACCTTTCCTTTACACGCTCGCGATGCAGGAGGGCATGACCCCTTGCGACAAGGTAGTTGACCTGCCGCAGACTTTCGAGATTCCCGGAGGAGCCACTTGGACACCCCGAAGCACAGACAGCGAGAAGTGGATAGGAAAGACTGTCACCCTCAAATGGGGATTGACCAACAGTTCGAACAACATCTCAGCCTACCTCATGAAGCAATTCGGCCCGGAGGCGATGGCTGACATGATGCGCAGGATGGGCGTTCAGAGCCATATTGACGAGGTTCCAGCCCTTTGCGTAGGCCCTGCTGACATCTCTCTATGGGAAATGGTGGCGGCCTATAACACATTCCCTTCAAAGGGAGTATATGTGTCTCCTTTGTATGTGACAAGGATAGAGGATAGTCAAGGGAATGTCATTAGTGAGTTCACAGGCCGGAAGCGTGAGGCTATCGGTGAGAACACCGCTTTCCTTATGGTTAATCTCATGGAAGGTGTTGTGCAAGGTGGTACCGCCAGCAGGCTTCGTTACCGTTATAACCTCATGGGAGAGATAGCTGGCAAGACTGGCACCACCAACGATAACTCAGACGGTTGGTTCATCGGTTACACACCAACGCTTGTCGCTGGCGTCTGGACCGGGGCCGAGGACAGGCAAGTTCATTTCCAGTCCGGTTCTTTGGGCCAGGGAGCCAATATGTCACTTCCCACTTGGGGCATATTCATGAAGAAAGTGCTGGCTGACGGGACTCTCGGCGTCACCGCTAACGACAGGTTCATAGCCCCGGCCGGTGTGGTCGATGGGCTTGGTTGCACCGGAAGCGACGATGAGGTCTCAGAACAGCAGGCTAAGATAGAGGATTATTATTTTGAATGACGATATGGGCAAGTACAAGAGAATCGCTGTGATTTATGGTAGCGACTCCTCCGAGTGGGAGGTGTCGTGCCGTAGCGGAGAATTCGTGGCCTCCCGCATTGACGGGACGCAATACGATGTGTATGAGATCTTCGCCCGCTTCGGGAAGTGGCAGCTTGTGGCCATGAAGAAACGTGATGCCATGAGGGTGCCTTTCCCTGAGGGATCCAGGCCGGAGGTCGATAAGTCTGATTTCTCCGTCAAGGTCTATGGTGAGAAGATCAACTTCGACTATGCCTACATAGTCCAGCACGGTACTCCAGGTGAGAATGGCCTTATGCAGGGTTATCTCGAGATGCTGGGAATACCTTTCAGCAGCTGTGGGGCTTTCGTGTCCGCGATCGCTTTCGACAAGTTCGCATGCAAGAGTTATCTGCGTGATGTGGATTTCGTCAAGTGCTCCCCGGACGTTTTCGTCCGTTCAGGGATGGATCTGGACAAAGTCGTCGAGAAGGCCGCTGCCACATTGAGATTCCCTGTCTTTGTCAAGCCCACTGATGCCGGGTCAAGTTTCGGCATAACAAAGGTCACGAGGCCGGAAGACTTGAAGGAAGCCATCAGTTTCGCTTTCTCTGAAGGGCCTACCGTGATTGTGGAGCAAGGAATAAAGGGACGTGAGTTCACCTGTGCCGCATATTCAGACGCCGAGGGCGTCAAAGCCCTTCCCATAATTGAGATTGTCACCGATAATGACTATTTCGACTATGACGCCAAATATAACGGCAATAGTCAGGAAATATGCCCTGCTCCGGTTGAGGAAGCGTTCAGCGCTCATGTCCAGGAGGTTACCAAGCGGATATATTCCCATCTCGGTTGCAAAGGCGTGGTCAGGACGGACTATATCAATGGCGATGACGGCCTGTACTTCCTCGAGGTTAACACTATTCCGGGAATGACCAGCGCCTCTTTGGTCCCCAAGATGGTGAGGACTGCCGGGATTGATATCACCGACTTCCTTTCGGGACTAATCGAGAATTCTTAATGCTTCTGGGGGATTTCCTGAAGGAGGGAATCTCCCGTTTAGTGTCCCTCTATCCGGCTCCGGAGGCGAGGGACATTGTTCTTTCGTTGTGCGAGAGCCGCCTCGGAATAGAGAGGTACACCTATGCCACAGACCCGGGGTATACCCTGACTACGGAATCCTTAGAGACTCTTTCCAGGGACTTGGACAGGCTTTCCGCAGGGGAGCCACTGCAATATGTATTAGGATATGCCTGGTTTCGAGGGCGCCGTTTCAAAGTGACTCCAGATGTCCTTATTCCCAGGCCTGAGACCGAGATACTATGTGAGGAGGCTATCCGCTTTATATCCGCTCACCAGGAGGCCTGCGTGCTGGACCTTTGCACAGGCTCCGGCTGCATTGCCTGGACCCTTTCTCTGGAAGTCCCCGGGACTATTGTATACGGGGTTGACATCTCAGAAAAAGCCCTTTCTGTCGCTTCTGGGCAAGACCTGTTCCTTGAGGATGACGCTTCTTGTCATGACCGGCCATCCCCGGTATTCCTTCAGGCCGACATCCTTCAGGACCCGCCTCGTTTCCCTTGTGGCAAGTTTGACCTTGTCGTGTCCAATCCTCCCTATGTCTTGGAGTCTCAAAAGGTTGACATACGGCCGAATGTACTTGACCATGAGCCGGAGTTGGCTTTATTTGTCACCGACGATGATCCTCTTGTCTTTTACAGGGCGGTTGCCCGTTGGTCAAGAGAACTTCTATCCCCAGAAGGTATAGGAATAGTTGAGATTAATGATCTCCTTGGCCTCCAGACCAGGAATGTGTTTCTCGACGCGGGCTTCCGGGATGCGGAGATAATCAACGATTTTTCCGGTAAAAATCGCTTTGTGAAGTTTTCCGGATAGCCATTTCAGGTGTGCCTGATGCCGTTTTGGGTGATTATCCGTTGAATGTTTTGTTCAACGGATGTTTTTTTGTCACTTCGCGATGTGAGATATTAACAACTAAAAACTTATTCAAAATGAAAAATTTCATCACCAAAAAGAGAACGCCGCTGCCGTTGCCTCTGGCGCTTCTGTCTGCGGCCATCCTGTCTTTCCAGGCGTGCGACAAGACTTCCCAACCGCTCATTTCTCCAGAGAAACCAGTCCAGTCCCAGGATGTCACCCCCGCTTCTGTCGCACGAGTGTTGTCCGGGATTCCTTTCACTCTTGACCAAGTCCGAGAGGTTTGGGACGGGGTCAACGCCTCTTCCGCAAATGGTTATGACGAGGAATACACCTTCAGGGATATGTTCGTCTCGCCGGGAAGGGGAGTAGGTGACG
This sequence comes from Bacteroidales bacterium, assembly GCA_017429885.1. GTDB lineage: Bacteria > Bacteroidota > Bacteroidia > Bacteroidales > UBA932 > Cryptobacteroides. The sequence goes on from JAFROA010000371.1 coordinate 11,814, forward strand.
AGCGCATCGGGACCAGATCGGTCAAAGAGTATCACGAGCCTTTAAATGGTCTGATATCCCGTCATATTGGGGATCTCTCCACCTCCGGTCTTCAGATTTATTGGCCATATTCAGAAGATTGGGATGGTATCTCGATGCCTGTGATCACTTTTTGTCCTGAGATCGCCCTTGAGACGAATGTGGGTTATTTGCGTGAGGAACTCCCTGGAAATAAATGGATTGTGAAAGAGATTGCGGTTGATGAGGCCTATGCCATGGAGCATCCGGTTTGGGTTGTGGGTTGGAATGAGGATGCCGGAGCCATGACGCCGCAAATCTTGGAGAAGACTCTAGGAGAGAAACCGGCCACA
>JAFROA010000372.1 GCA_017429885.1 Bacteroidales bacterium
GCAGGTGACCAGCTCATGGATGTTAGCCAGCTCAAGGACAAGATCAAGGAGTTCATGACGAACCCCAACGACGATCCCAACCTCCCGGAGAGGGAGCCCAAGAACATCGAGGGATTCGGTGAATATCCGGTCACCAAAGGAGTCATATCCCTCCAGAATGACCGTGGAACAAGTTATCAGGCCTACATCGCCGTTCAGAACGAGCTTGTGAAGGCCATTAACGAGATCCGCGACGACTTCTGCCGCCAGAACTTCGGCAGGGTTTACAGCCTTGTCACAGAGGACCAGCAGAAGATCGCCAGGGAAGCCATTCCACAGAACATTTCGGAGGCTGAGCCTAAGGATGTGACCAAAAAGTAATTCAGGAGGACCAACACATGCCTATTTTCAAAAGAAGCGGTAAAAAAGACATGCCTGAGCTTGGAACAAGCTCCGACATAGTGTTCATGTTCCTGTTCTTCTTCATGGTGACAACGCAGATGCGTTCGAGTGAGGTCAAGGTCAAGGTTCATCTTCCTGAGGCTACCGAGGTCGCGAAACTTGAGAGGAAAGACCTGGCTTCCTACATTTACATCGGCTCCCCTACCGCCCAGTATCAGGGCCAGTACGGAACCGAGGCTAGGATCCAGCTCAATGATTCCTTCAAGACCACCAACGACATCCGTGACTTCATCGCCGCCGAGCGCGACGCTATGAGCGAGGCCGACAGACAGTTGATGCAGGTCGACATTAAAGCTGACGAAGATGTCAGGATGGGTATTGTGACGGACGTGAAGCAGGAGCTAAGGCGCTGCTCCGCCCTTAAGATCATGTACGCTGCCCGTAAGAAAGGACAGTAACCCGTCAGGACATTACAATAAGAAAAAGAGGCTGAACTTCTTGAGGTTCAGCCTCTTTTTTATTATATTTGAATTAGCTACCAAATAGAACAAGATACATATGCGGTTCTTTAGGCCTTTAGTACGGATACTATTATTGTGCATCGGACTCGTCTTCCTCATATCCTGCGGAAGAGACATTTCTCGTCAGAGTCTAGCCGACATCGAGTCCATCCTCGACAGCCGTCCTGACAGCGCCCTGGCTCTGATCCGGCAGATAGACACCGCGTCTCTCAGGGGAAAGGCGGCCAAGGCCAAGTTCTCCCTGCTCCATGCTGCCGCCCTGGACAAGAACTATATCGACACCGCCGACACTCGGATCGCCCGGCCAGCGGTGGACTGGTACGACCGCCATGGTGACCCGGAGGAGAGACTCAAGGCGTGGATGTACCTTGGGATAGAGCAATACAATGGAGGAGCATTTAGCAAGGCAATCGTGTCATTGATGAAGAGTGCTGAATTGGCCGATTCAATTGAAGACCAAAATGCGTTAGGTATCCTATATTCTATAATAGCAGACACTTTCACAATTACTCGGGATTATTCATTGGCCTCTTTGTACATCGACAAATCATTGAGTTGTTTCAAGGCTTGCGGTCGCAGAGACCAAGAGCAACGAGAATTATTGAGAAAGGCCGGAAACCTGGTACAGAGAAGATTGTGGGCTGACGCTGATAGCTGTTATCGGACATTAATAGCCGATTCTTCAGTGAATCAGGAGATTAAGAGCAAGTCTGAGCTTGATTACTCTATGTTCCTGTTAAACCTCTCCCAGCCTAAAGACACACTCGCTTACTATTATTTTTCGGATGCGATAAGAAAGTTAGGTCACTTTAATGATCCTTCTCAAAAATATGCTTTCGCTTATCTTCTTGGTCTTTTCGGAGAGAAAGAGGGTTCCGAAAAAATCTGGAAGATACAACCTTCGTCATATTCAGATAATTATCTGTACCATTATTGGAAACATCGAGAAAAGATCAGTTCTAACGATTTTAAAAAAGCTTACCAACATTTGTGGTTGGCTATGCAGTCAAGGGACTCTCTGATAAACGATCAA
>JAFROA010000373.1 GCA_017429885.1 Bacteroidales bacterium
ATAAGGTCATAGGGATCAGGACGACAGACAAAAGAGAGGATAGTTTCATAAGATGTCGTTTTTTTCAAATATAGATAGTATTCATATACAAAACAAGCGCATCAGTTAAACTGGTCGCAAATTTTAGAAGTGACCTGGTCGCAAATACGTCGCATTTCAGAGGGTTATTACAAACAAGAAACCGCCCCGGAGGCTTCTCTGAGGCGGTTTGAGTTGTTTCAGGTGATTCGGTTGGGATTCGAACCCAAGACCCACAGCTTAGAAGGCTGTTGCTCTATCCAGCTGAGCTACCGAACCAAGTCTTCCCGAAAAAGTTGTGCAAAGTTACACTTTTTTCCATTTGAACAAAAATATTGGAAAAAACAGGAATACGTTTTACGTGAAGTGAGATCAGGATTTATTCTTCCTGGTCAGCAGTTCCATGGCGAGGACCATTCCTGCGCCGATCAAAGCCCAAGCGACCGCTCCTCCGATGTGGAGTGCGCTAGAGGGCTGACCGTTCAGGAGATTGGCGGCCTCATAAGCGGCTTTGTCCGCCCATGGCCAGACCTTGACAAGAGCTCCGATCGTGAAACCGATCAACACAAGAAGGGTTTGTTTCTCATATTTGCCGATCAGCCAATGAAGGAACTTTGAGAACGCCACGATCCATATGACGCAACCGAGGGCGAAGACGAGCAGCACTGGAATATTCAACTCGCTGACAGCCTTCATGATATATTCATATTTCCCGAACAGGACAAGAATGAAGCTTCCTGAGATTCCGGGAAGAATCATGGTGCAGATGGCGATGGCGCCACAGACCGCTATGAACCAAAGATCGGAGGTGGTCTCCGTGGGGGACATCAAGCAAATGAAAGCCCCGAGAGCGACACCGAGAACCAGCCAAATAACATCCGAGCCCTTCCAATCCTTTATGTCATAAAGCAGAAAAACCGCGGAGACAACTATCAGACCGAAGAAAAACGCCCAAGTCTGGACGGGATGGTGAGCCAGCACATACTCCATCAGCTTTGCCAATGAGAAGACGCTGATAATCACACCGATCGCCAGCCACAGGAGGAACGTTCCATTGATGGTCTTCCAAAACTCCTTGAAGTTCCCTTTAATCAACAATTTCCACGTGGAAATGCTCATGATGGCGTTCAAGGAGTCGATGAGCTCGTTGAATATACCCGTGAGAAGGGCTATAGTGCCGCCAGAGACCCCAGGGATAACATTAGCCGCTCCCATGGCGAATCCCTTGAGAGCGACAACGATATTATTGATGATATTTGACATTCGTTATTGAATCTTTCCTAGATAGTTTTTCATCGCATTGAAACTTTCAAGCTGCGAGAGATCCTTCCCTGCGGGGTCAGAGACCACGAGGTCGAAAAGGTCGCCTCCCAACTGCTTCCTGCCGATCTTGAAACGGGCCTTGGATGTCCTGGCCATGTACTCGATAGCGAAGTCAGGCTCTTTGATCAATGAGATGAACACATCAGGAGCCCTCTCTTCCAAAACCCCCATCTTGTACTTGTTCGGGCGGCCAAGCCAATCAAGGTCTTTTTTGGTTATGGTGGTCTGGATGCTAGTGATCAGCCTGTCCTCACTCCCTATCTTGCGGAAGTCCTGGAAGAACACGGCGCCATTAATATCCATGCCTCGGAAATAATTCATAATCGTAGACTTGCAAGCGTCAAAAGAAGAATCTTCCACGTCGATTATCGCCACATAGGTCTTGATTTTCGAAAGGGGAAGAATCTCGGTCGGAACCGTGCTCGCATGTCTTCTCAGACTTCTTTTCCTGAATATATTCTTGACAAAATTGAACATAAGCTTAAATGTTGACAGAAGAGATAAGCTCCCGGATCTCAGCCTTGGCATCCCTCCAGCGAGGGACATCTATCTTGGTTCCGACAACCTCGACGACTTTCGCAGCAATTATCGAGCCGACCTCACCGCACACTTTCAAAGGCATACCGAGAGAATGCGCATAGAGGAAACCCGCCGCATAGGTGTCACCGGCTCCGGTAGCGTCAATAGTGGCTGCAGGCCAAGCCTCAATGTAGTGATATTCATCACCTTGCTGGACCATTGACCCGTCCTTTCCAACCTTGACCACGGCGATCTCGCAACTTGACGCCAAGTCGGCCAAAGCTTCCCGAGGCTCCTTCTTCGTGAATGCCCGGGCCTCAGACTCATTAGCGAAAACGATGTCGATGTATTTATCGACGAGGTTATGGAAGAAAGCCTCGTTGGATTCCACGACATTGTATGAGGCCATATCTATTGATATCTTGCAGCCGGCGTCCTTGGCCATTTGCACCGCCCTGCGGATAAGATCCTGATTCTGGACAAGATATCCTTCAATATGGAAATAATCATATCCCTCGAAATACTCCGGTTTCAGATCTTCCGGCACAAGCTCGAGAGCGGCACCCATATAATCGGCGAAAGTCCTCTCGGCATTGGCGCCGGTGATGAAGCACATGGCGCGTCCCGAACCCTTGGTGCCTTCCAGAAGTATGGTCTTAACCCCGAATTGTTCAAGAGTACTCTTATACAGATGCCCAAGCTCGTCGTTGCCGATCTTGCCGATATAGCAAGAGGGCATCCCAAATATCGATGTGCAGGTGATTGTGTTGGCGGCGGAGCCTCCGGGAACGTATTTCACCCCATATTCCTTAAGTTTCGACCAAATTTGGTCACCTGTCTCAAGATCAACATGTTGCATGCTTCCCGGAGGAAGGTGATACTCTTTGAGCATCGAGTCGTCAGGGAAAACGGCGAGAATGTCCGTTAAAGCGTTTCCTATTCCTAGAATTGATTTCATAAAGCAAAATGAGCGTAATCGGCGCTAAGTCCACAAATTTAAGGATTATTTGATTAAATTTGTTACCATGAACAAGAAGGTAGGGAATATTCTCAAGTATGGATTGTCAATCCTGCTTGCGGTGGCGTTGTTGTATTTCGCGTTCAGAAAGGTGGACTGGAATGATTTCTGGGCGGCCTTGAGGGCGTGCAGATGGGAGTTTGTCCTCCTCTCAACCGTATTCGGATTATGCGGATTCTATCTTAGGGCATTGAGGTGGAGGGAAGTTTTGCTTCCGATAGATCCAACCACGAGGACTTTGAGTTGCTTCAACGGAGTCAATATAGGTTACGCCGTCAATATGGTCTTGCCGAGGGTCGGTGAAGTCCTCCGGTGCACGTATATAACGACCCACTCCAAGAAGGTCAAAGATCCCGAGACCGGGGAAGAACACCATATGGCGACTTTTGACAAGGCTTTGGGAACCGCCGTCCTGGAAAGATCTGTGGATGTGGTGATGCTTGGAGTCCTTCTGGTGGTCTTCCTGATCTTCACTTGGGACAAATATGGAGGGTTTTTCGTCGATAAGATTTTCGGTGCGGCAGCGGGGCGTTTCACATGGGGCAGGCTCATCATTGTCGTGTTGGTCTTCCTGGCGGTACTGGCTTCCGGTTGGACAGTAATCCGTTTCGCCAACAGGTGGAAACCTCTCGGCAAGGTCAAAGATTTCTGCAGAGGCCTCTGGCAAGGATTCGTGAGTTGCCTGAGAATGAAG
>JAFROA010000374.1 GCA_017429885.1 Bacteroidales bacterium
AACTTGGTCCGGTAGCGAACAGCCTTGTCCTTGTCTGAATATTTTTCTCCGGTTGTCAGGAGGACCCGTCGTCCTCCGATGTAGGAAATGCAGCCCCAGTAACCCTCGAGAGGCGATGAAGCATGGCTAAAATTATCCGCCTTAGAATTGCCAATAAAGACCCACTGACCTTGTTCGCCCTTGTAGGTGCCATTTGAGGTCACGAGGACTTCACCTGTGGGGAGCTTGCAGCAGTATGGCCCGTAACCATTGAAGTCTTTATTGAGCTCTTTCTTGTTCGGCCATTGGGGGCCACCCTCTTCTTTCATCGTCTTACTGTCGAATCGCCAATTCTCCTCCCTGGATGTTCGGACTATCACAGGGGTTTGGTCCATAACCAGATTGTCCGCCCAGACCTCTAGTGGCATTGCCATTCCACTTCCGTTGTCAAGTTCTACGGCAGATGGCATGCCATCATACCGGAAACGATTGTCAACAGTCTGTGAAACAGTCTCTGCGTCAGTGATGTCAGCGCAAGGCTTGCCCTGCCATGTTAAGCCACTGTCAAAAGAGCGAAGGAGAACTGTGCGGATGTAAGAATTGTCATCGTCCACCACTGTTACGAACATTTGCAATTCTCCGCTTTCTAGCTCAAGCAAGGAAGGCTCCCAACAACGGGCACGGAACACTTCGCGACTTTCGCTCCAACTAAGTCCAGAATCGTTAGACATCATTATTTCTACACCGCAGACCCCGTCTGAGTGATGTCCACGGCCATAGCCTTCGCGTAACCTCCATTGGTATGCCAGAATAATGCGTCCATCCCTCAGTTGTATGAAATCGGGATTGACATAGTCCAGATTGTAGTTTCTATCGCCTAATGTTACAGGATGTTCCTGTTTCAACAACATCACGTCACCCCATGTAGCGCCATCATCAGTAGACCTGCGAATATAAACATTGTTACCAAAGTGGGCGTCCATGAAACTCATCAGAAGGCTACTGTCCTGGAGGCGCCTGACCCGTGAATACATGATCCCCGTCTCCGTATAATCGACATTGGAGACTCTAGCCTCAGACATGACTCTATTGGTCCTATAATCCCAGGAAATACGCACATCATCATTTGACGTCTGGGATCTACCGCACCCTGTCGTGATAATAAGTAAAAACAAGAAAAGAAAGGGCAGGCCGGACAAGGCCGGCCCTTCCATATTCACAACACCATAATTCACACAAACCATTAATCTGAATATCCGGGATTCTGAGTAAGATTTGGATTCATTTCCCTTTCTCTCGCGGGGATAGGCCAGAACCTTGAATGCTCACCTATTGGTACGCAATATCCATAATTGGTACCCCAACATTGCTGAAGGCCTCCTGTGCCTATCGGGGCATCTTTGTAGGTTCCGTTCACACCGTTACCGAGTCCATTGTTCTGAGCCCTGAATCTCTTGTCGTACCATATTCCCCAGCGGAGCTCGAGGAAGTACATGGACTCCTCGCCTCCAAGCTCGACATAGAACTCATTGCGGATTCTTCTTCTCATGTCATCCTGTCCCGCTATCTTTGTGGCGGGGAACTGAGGATCATTTAGAAGTACGTGTCCCGCACGTTTACGTACCATGTTGACATAGGTAGCTGCCTCATCAGTCCTTCCGAGTTCGTTCAGACACTCGGCGCGCCTGAGAAGAATCTCCGCGTAACGTACGAGGCTCAAGTTCGCGGGATATGTCCACGCGACTGTCCATTCGTCTCGTTCCGGTACATATTTCCTCCAAAGGTAGCAAAACATGTAAGGGGAGTCAGTACGGAGATCGTATGGCTCTACCGTGTCGATGATGTAAGGCCAGCGAAGCACCCAAGGCTTCGTTCCTATACCCGCGACATAACCTTCGTAAACTGAGTAAGGAGTAATGATCGCCTGCTCCAAACGAGGATCCCTGTTTTCGTATGCTTTCCTAAGGCGGGCTTCATTGCCGCTGTCAAGGTAGTATTTATTCATCGCTTGTTCTCCGCAATAGGCTTTCATATTCTCATACCGTGAAGGATTGAAAGCCGTAGCGTCGGAATTCCCATATTTGCCGTTTGATCCATCAATCAGGCCATCCCTGAAGAAAAATACGGAGCGTTCATTATCGGTAAGGGAGTTCCATCCTGGGCAGTAATCCTCCCAGTCGAAGATGGAACCATCAGCGTTCTCGAAGAGTTCAACATAGCCAGGATTCGGGTAATATCCATCCCATCCTGATGCGCCGGTGTCTCTGTTCCCATAATGACTACGAGCCCTGTCATTTCCCATTCCGCTAATTGGATAACATTCGACAGCGAAGATAAACTCAGGGCAGTGCTCGTTCTCCGGAAGCAGCAGGTCGTGGAAGTCCCTGTTACCTGGAGCGCCATCGTGAGGACTGAATAGCGCGAAACCAAGGTTACCAATAGCCTCGTAGTCGGAAAGAGCCTTCTGTGAGTCACCCAGAAATTGATATACAAACCCCCTGTAAGCATATGCGGCACCCTTGCTGACTCGACCGTTGGTCGTGCGGCCGGGCAAGGTGGGATTATTGACACACTCGGTAAGATCGGCTACGCATTGTTCATAAACAGTCTTCTGAGGGGATCTGCTTATCTGGAGTAGCTCGTCTTCTGTCATCTCTGTAGTGATGAGAGGAACGTCTCCCCACATTGTTGCTAGGTAGTAATAAGCGTAGGCGCGGAAGAACAGTGCCTCACATTTAAGTTCTGCTCTCTCAGCGGCTGACAACTGGTCATCCGGGACCTGGTCTATGTGAAATATTACGTCGTTGGATCGGCGGACAACTTCATAGAGTGGTCCCCAGTACATTGAAACCACGTTGCCGTTTGAAGGACGCAGGTTACCGTCAAGAATAATGTTCCATCCAAGCCAGTTGTTCACAGGATCCATGACAGATGCCCATGTATCGGTGGCATGGTTGCCGGCTCCTACCTGTATCCAGAGGGTATATAGCATACTGTAGATACCAGTGACAGCGGCTTTGGCCAAGTCGGCCGACTTCCAGACATTTTCCGAAGAATATTCATAAGACGGTACAGTGTCAAGATGGTCTGATTTGGCACAACCTGCCAGCAGGAAAACTATCCCCGCGGCTAAAATCGCTTTATATAGATTCTTTTTCATATTTCCCTTTGTTTTAGAATGTTACATTTACTCCAAAGGCATATCTCCTGATAGTTGAATAACTGA
>JAFROA010000375.1 GCA_017429885.1 Bacteroidales bacterium
AGCGAGAACATAGGTCTTCTACTTTGAATGAAGACCCTCTTTTATAATCAAGGATAACACTAATTACGGTAGAGGATTCGTTTTCAAACAGATAGCTTAATCCTGTCGACAGGTTGTACATTATAGCTGTTTCCGACTCTTTGTGAAAGCGACCACAAGTCCATTTTGGGCGGAATAATATGGTTTCTGCTTGCATGTGAATAATATCAGATCTTTATCAACCATTTAACACTAAACTCCAGTATATAAAGTTTGCCGCCAGTCCTCCGAAGATGACTTCGAATAGTGCCGGATTAGACATAAGTTTCGGTACGCCGAAGATGCAGAGAGCTAGCAACACAATGCCTATCACAAACAACCACCCGATAGGTTTTTTCGCTGCCTTCCCGAATACCCACAGAAAAAGAATTGTGACGATGACAGATAGAAATCCGCTTGAGCATAGGATACCGAACCAGCTCCAGAAGCCATGCCCGGAGTAATCAATCCCGGTAAAAAAGCAAAACCCCTTGCTTCTGCAAACCAGGAACTGCACAATCGTCAGGATTGTAGTAACTCCTGAGTATATCAAGCACCCGCTTTCGGCAAACTTGTCTGAAAACTTGTAGGTCATACCATTAAATTATTTCAAAACAAAAGAATACTCTTTTATGGGGGCGTTTCCTGCTAAACGAGCCTCATTATTCTCATATTTAAACATCTTCCCTTTTAATTCCGAATACAAGGAGAAAGGTCCCGTACTATTGCTGCTGAATATCCATTCTTCTGTTCCTTTTCCGGAAACCAATGTGAGTGTTCGGGGTATATTGTCGGAGACTTTTCCTGAGAGGTCTATGTGGTTTGACTCTTTGTATTTCTTGTACCAATAATAACCGGAAACATTTCCGTCATTACCGACAGTTAGCTTGAACTCAACGGGATAATTTGAAGAATCATGTGTCAAATCTCCAGACAGACGGATGACATTCATTTCCGGGAAAGAAGTGAACGTTTTTATCAATGCGTCCCCTGCCGCTTTCTGGTGTTCAGGGTAAACAGTCTCGATACTATAAATATCTCCACCTTTCAAACACTCCCTCAAGTAAAAAATACAACCGTCATGGTCCTTGCCAGACATAACGAAGAATTGACCGTCTTTTAAATATTTATAGACGATGCTACCTGATTGTGATCGTCTTTCCAATTCATCTTCATAAGCAACTGACAAGCCCGGGACGTCAGAGCCGTCAATAGCTTCGGCTATCAACTTGATATTCTTCTCTTTTGATTCCAACTGGACAGATCCGGAAGATTTGGATTTGATACCCAGGTAGTTTGGGTAACGGAGAATAAAAGCACCTGAAGGGTCGTTGTACAGGTCAAAGTCCCAAATAGCTGTATTCGGAGAAGCCTCTATTGGGTCTGTTTCATTATGTGCAAAGTGTTTTTCCTTTTTTTCAGAGTCGACTGAGAAACCTAGGTGCAAAAATAACAAGGAAACTATAAGGCATCCCAGGCAAATCGCCATATCACGAATCTGCCTAACTGAATAATCATGATCACTACGGTATTCCATAAGGAGTTTTCTTAAAAGTCGAGCAATGGTTGACTTGTGTCATCCCAAACCCGAACGAATTCCTGAAAATCGGAAAGAGGAGAAGAGGTCACGATGCCGCTTATTCCTTGAAGAGCGGAGAGAATCAGTTGATTATCACCGGAATCTACAGCTTTGTCCAATAACTCGTAATACTTTGACAAGGCCTTGTCCCGCTCACCAAAAGTGTGATTTAATAAATCTTGGCAAGCTTTATATTTAGCAACGGTCTCTGTGATTTTGACCTTGCTCCAAGCTTCAACGGTTTTTCTCTTTTCAGTAACTTCTTTACATCTGGCATATAAATCCATAGCCTGATCCATCTTACCCATAAACTCATTAGCGGAGGATAAACCGGATGAGTCGGGTACCATCATTTGTTCTTCTTCCATTATAATTCTGCTTTGCTTATTTTGTTGTATTCACTTGTCGCTATTACTAGTTGCTGCATCTCTTCCTTTGAGGGAAGAACCCCTTCCTTGAAAACTTTGTCCCTTAATGGGGCATAAATCTTCACGAAACCTTTGTTCGCTTTGATAATAGCCCGTATTACTTCGATTGCCCTTAAGGTGTTTGCTTTACCATCCAAATAACCATCAACAATAGCAGGGAATTTGTTCAATATCTTTTCTTGTAGTTCCAAGTTATTGTTAATGACTTCTGCTCGTTTTTCAAAATAGTCCCCAATTAGATTCAACCCTGCCTCTAGTGCTGCGGCTTTTGGATCCTCGTTTGCCTTGCGTGCTGCTTTCTTATTTGTTCCATAATAAACCAAGGTGTTTTTAACAGAAGATCCAATAAGGCCGATCATGTCCACTGACAGTTCTTTGTCACTGAAGACGGGAATATCTAAATCGGCATCGATATTGATTGAATCAGACACTGTTTTCAAGGTCTTCCCACCTGCGTTATCACGAATAAAGTTCAATAGTTCGGCACCTAAGAAGATATTCCGGTAGGCACACACTCGAGTGTAACGGAGAATATCGTTCAAGCCAGAAGCGACTTTTTTAAGTTCCGCAACTTCGGCGCATGCGGCATCATATAGATTTTTTAGTTGTTGTGTCTTCCTTATGACTTTACTTTTGCTGGTTGCTTGGCCCAAGGTGATTAATCCGAAGAGTCCAGTGGCAGAAGTGTCTTGATCGGCAACAGATAGCAATTCGTCATACAAAGGTGAGACTCTGTCGTCCTCGAGGTCTATTTTGTATTTTGAGATTGTTTTCTCTTGATTTAAGGTCTTGTTTACCAAAATGTTGGCTTCATCCATATCTAATCGGAGTATCGTAACATCGCCGTTCTTCTCAGATTCATCTAAAGCGCTTTTAAAAGAATGAAACACAGTGCTTGACCCTGCTTCCGCCCTGATTGAAAGATCATAAAATAGTTTAAGGCGCTTTTCAAACAACTCAGACTTGGAGATATCTAAAGGATTCTCTCCATCAGCTTTGAATGTCTCAAGTTTTTGTCTCGTCTTATCATAGTTGGTATCAGTTACTGCTCCCATTGGGACAGGGATTGACGCTATCTCACGGACCTCATCTTCAAGAGATCGATTCCTTAACCATATCTCTTTCTTTTTGTTCTCTTCAATTAGTCGCAGGATGAAACGAATCAGAAAATACATGCTACCCGCGAGAGCAAAAAAACCGATTGTTAGTAAAAATGGTTTGGATGAGATAATCATCCAGATTCCTTTAATCAACCACGATATAACTTGATAAGCATAATACAGGAGCATGCCCGCAGACACGATTAAGGCGAGTTTTCCAATAAATTTAGAGAAAATCACTTTAACTGGTTTCCAAAGACGCTCTTCAAGTGTGGGTTCATGGTTAATGGTAGCCAATGCCGATCCAACAGCGAGAGCGGCACCAAACAACGAATTAATCTCAATGTCCTTTTCCGGCGGATCCACATCGAACAATAGACAATAGAGATATACCAGAAATGTAATTATTAAGATAATATTACAGATAATGAGAAACATTTGCTTCTATTGTTTTTTCACGTCTAAATCCGACATATTCAACGCGTTGGCTTTCTTTAGGGAGATGCCGAACATACGCATAAAGGCGTCTTCGACGGCCTGGCCGCCGTTGACCGTGACGGGGTTGTTAAAAGGGGACACTACCTGGACAGTCATGCCGGGCTCGATCTGCACTCCGTTGCAGATTTTCTTGCGTTTAGTTGTGATAGTGAACAGTGCCATAGTTATGATTCTAATACCAAACTCCAGTAAATCAGGTTGGCCGCGACACATCCGAATAACACTTCGAAAAAGATGGAGTGCGGAAGGAGTGCCGGTACTCCGAACGCGCATAGGCCAGCTATGACAATTCCCGCGAGTAAGGGCAACCAGATCGGCTGTTCCGACGCCTTCCCAATGGCCCATGTCAGGAGAATAGCGACAATCACGGCCAGGAATGTACATGAGCAGAATAACTCCACACCATGTCCGGTATAATCAGTGCCGGTCAAAAAGATGAAGTCCCTGCCTTTGAAGATCAGGAACAGCGCGATGGACAGAACTAGGGTAATACCTATATAGTACAGGAAACCGAGCTTTTCCAAATATCTGTCAGAAAAATCCATTTGATATGTGTAATAAAGCATTTCAAATATGATGAATATTCTTCCTGCCATCAAGGTCATATTCGGGTCATTTCCCTACGGCGTCTTTGATAACTGTCGCGAATATGAGGATTGTCACTGCCTAAATCTGGCAGCACCGGCATTTCTTGCTTAAATAATTAAAATCCTTTATCTTAGCGCCATGAAGAAAGTAGTTATTATTGCTATCGCCATTGTGGCGGCCATGTCGTGCGGACGGCAGGGAAGTGAGTCTTCTTCAGCGGTTTCCTTCGACGAGGTGCTGGAAACCCGCCGCAGCATAAGGGATTTCGATGCGTCAAAAGAAGTCACCGAAGCTCAGGTCAGGGAAATTCTCACCACGGCCCAGGGCGCTCCATCCTGGACCAATTCCCAGCCAAGCAGGTATTATGTGGCCATCAGCCCGGACAAGGCCGATGCGGTGCGGGAACTGATCGGTGAGAGAAACAAGCAAAGCACAAAAGGCGCTCCGGTCTTTATTGTCTCTACTTTCGTCAAAGGTCTTTCCGGCTTTTCCAGAGGCAAGATATTCAATGAGATAGGGGATGGTTGGGGAGCTTACGACAATGGCCTGAGCAACGCTTACCTTGTGTTAAAGGCCTGAGCCATGGGCTTCGACACCCTGCTCATGGGCATGCGGGACTCGGATGCCTTACGCTCTCTTTTCGGCATCCCTGAAGGGGAGGAAGTCATGGCTGTAATCGCCCTTGGCCACCGGGCCAGCGACCCGGTCAAGCCCACCCGCAAGCCTCTCGACGAGATCGCCAAGTTCTTCTGATTTTCTGAATATCAGTTATTTCCGGTACGCCATCCGGAGAAAGTCCACTCCGAATATCCGGCGGTGGTCATGGCTTCTGAACCCGACCGACTCGTAGAGCCTGACAATGTCGGGCATGTCGCTGTCCACCACGAGGGTGATCAGGTCGAAACCCTTGCTTTTTCCCAGCCTGATGCCATCCTCCAGGAGAGCCCGGCCTATGCCTCTATGGCGATATTCCGGGACCACGGCGAGGGTGTCGAGGTAATATTCACCCGGTCCGGTCTCTTGTTCGGAGTCGGTGTCCATGCTGATATATTCCGGCCAAAGTTCTGAGAAAGTCTTGTGCCTCAGCTCTTTATAGTTGTCTCCGGGGTAGGAGAGGAGTGAGCCTGCGACCTTGCCGTCTATCTCGGCAATCCGGGAATTGGCGAAGGTGTAGAGAAGATCTGTCCGCCGCTCGCATTCAGTAAGGCTCCGGAATAATCCTTCATGGCCCGGATCTAACTGCCCGAAATCGTAATAGTGCATCCCGGCCATCACGCATTTGGCGAGGAACGGCGCGTCTTCGGGCCTGGCGTCCCGGATGATGAAGTGTTTCGCTTCCGGCTTGTTTGTTTCCTTGGCCATCGTCAGTCCTCCGTTGTCGGCTCCTTCAGCCGCTTCCTGTCGTACACTTTCTTTGACCTGTGCAGGGCCTTCCGGAAAGTCACCGGCCGTCCATGCTCCGCGATCTCCTCCATCCTCGCTGCCCGCCGGTTGGCCAGCATGAAATCCGCCTCCGTGATCCGCAAGGTCTTTTTCCTGTTCTTTCTCTTCGCACTCATAGTTTGTTTCTCCCTTTTCTCTTGCGAAGATACTCAAATTCCGCCACTTCTCCTGTCACCCCAAGTTTGGCTGTCATCCTGAGCGTATGTCTGCCAAATAAATGGCAGGATGGGATTGCTCTTTAAATTAGACTGCCAGATTATAGCGGATTAACCCTCTATCTTTGTCGGTAAAGAAAACAATTACTAACTTTACTAAGTTATCAAAGGGAATGAATCTTATGGCAACTGTTAGTCAAGATAAACTTTTCTTAGATGCATTGAAGATAGCC
>JAFROA010000376.1 GCA_017429885.1 Bacteroidales bacterium
CAAGACAGGGGTGCCGTCGAGGTCGGGCTTTGGAACAACTACCTGATTTTCGCTTCTCTATACGGAATCGCCGAGCAGGTCTACAAGGACTTCAAGAAGGTTTGTCCTGAGTATTTCACCCTGTCCAAGACCATGGAACAGTTCCAGGATGTGACTCCGACGGTTATTTGGAGCACTTTCCAAGATTCGACTCGCTATTTCAACCGCGCGGCCACGAGCTACGCCAACAGCAAGAGCGGTGGCGGAGGCTGGAGCGGAGGCGGAGGCCACACCTCCTTCGGTGGTGGCGGAGGCTTCTCTGGTGGAGGTCATTCTGGCGGACGATAGTTCTTTTTCACGACAAAAGCATTATTTTTGCATAATGTCTTCCGGCTGAAAAAGACGTGTCGTCAAAATGAGATTAGTTAGAAGAATAGTATTGTCTTTGATAGTCCTGACCGCTCTTGGAGCGGGACAGGCATATTCTCAGACTAAAGATAACTGGAGACTGGACGGGAAGCTCATCGACGCTGTTGGCGCAATTGGTGACGGGCAGATAGAGAAAGCCGCGAAACATCTGGATGAGGTAACTAAGGCAGATCCCTCCAACGACGCCGCATGGTTCTACACGGGAATATGCCGGCTTTATGGCCGTGACCTCAAAGGAGCCCAGACAGCTTTCAAAAAGGCCTCTGAGCTGGATCCAAGCAACTATTGGTACAAGGATAGACTCGCCTTGACATATTCAATGGCCGGCGAGGACGACCTCACGATAGCGACTTATGAGGAGCTTCTCAAAGAGTACCCGAAAAAGAACGACATCTACTTCACCCTGGTCAATCTGTACCTAAAGCAGAACCAGTTCGACAAGGCCATATCGGCCATGAACCAGATTGAGGCCGCATTCGGGAAGAACGAGAACGTGACTGTCACGAAATATGACATCCTTCTCCGCCAGAACAAGCCTGAGGAGGCGTTGAAGGTTCTTGAGGACTACAACAAGGAGTTCTCCTCTCCATATGTTCTCACAAAACTCGGCGACCACAGCTTGGCTGAATACAAGGATACCGTCGCCCTGGAGTATTACAGGGAAGCTGTTGATCTTCAGGGAGATTATATTCCGGCGATATTGGGAGAGGCCGAGGTGTGGAGGGTCAGGAGGAACTTCGGGGAGTATTTCAAGTCCCTTAGACGTTTCATCGAGGATGAGCAGACCGAGACAACGGCGAAGACACAGTACCTAGGGATGCTGCTTCAAAGGTCAGAGCCGCGTTTCATACAGAACCATAAGTCCAGCATAGACTCTTTGTACGATCATCTGGTTCTTCAACACCCTGCCGACAGCAATGCATTGAAACCCGCGGGAATGTATTACTATGCCACCGAGAGGGTTGACAAGGCCAAATCCCTGCTTCGTCAGAACATGGTGAAGAATCCGAAGAGTCTTGACGCGACCGCGACATACCTTCAATTATTGGGTTATCAAGGCGATTGGGATGCCCTCCTCCCAGCGGTGGACAGCGCCCTGGCGAGGTTTCCCAAAGAAACCGGATTCTATGAGATTAAGAATGTCGCCCTTTACAACAGGAAGGATTGGCAGGGAATAATAGATAATAGTCTTAAAGTCATAGAGTTAGCACCCAATGACACTTCAGTGACTATCCCAGCCCTGGCCAACATCGGGGACATGTACCATGAGATGGGAAGGGAGAAAGAGGCTTTCGAGTGTTATGAGAAAGTTCTTAAAACCAATCCAAATTACCGTCCGACCCTCAACAACTATGCTTATTATCTCTCACTCAAAGGCAAGAAACTCAAGAAAGCCTGCGCCATGAGCAAGAAGACGATAGAGAAGGAGCCGGACAACTCCACCTACCTTGACACCTACGGATGGATCCTTCACCTATTGGGTAAGGACCAGGATGCCAAGGCCGTGTTTAAGAGGGCGATGATATATGGTGGGAAGGAGAGTGCGACTTGTATGGAGCATTATGCGGAAGTACTTGATGCTTTAGGAGAAACAGACTTGGCTAAGGTTTACCGGAACCAAGCCGCTAAAAAGAAGGCGGAAGGAAAAGAATGAGACGACGTCTGCCAATACTGCTTTTGAGCCTGATCCTGACCTTCTTCGCGGGATCGGATGGACTCTATGCCCAAGACACAAAAGCACAGGAGACAAAAAGAGCAAGATTGCAAAAGGAAATCGCGATTCTGGACAGCCAGATCAAAGCGATAGCCACAAAAAGCGCCAATGCGATCAATCACCTGTCTCTTATCCGCAAAAAAGTCGACGCCAGGAAAGAACTTGTGGCGGAGAGCGACAGGGAGATCTCCGGCCTCACTTCCGCCATATCCTCAAAAGAGAAAGATATCAAGGCCATGCAGGCCAGGCTTGACACTCTCTCAGACTACTACGAGAGACTTGTACGGGGAGCTTACAAGAACCGTAACCCGAAGGTCTGGTACATGTATATCCTCGCCAGTGACAATGTGGGACAGGCTTTCCGTCGCTATGGATATCTTCGGGACCTCTCCAAGCAGATGAATATCCAGGCGGAGAATATAATAGCCGCCAAGGACACACTGGAGAAGGAACGTGAGGCTCTGGCAGCGTTGAAGAAGGATGCGGAGACTCTCAGAGGTCAGAGACTGGCGGATATGGGTAAGCTTCAGGCTGAGCAAAACGACTCCCAGAAGCTCGTCAACCAGCTTAAACGGGACAAGAAAAAGTACCAGCAGGACCTTTCGAAGAAGCAGAAG
>JAFROA010000377.1 GCA_017429885.1 Bacteroidales bacterium
GAGTATTCCGACGGCGAATGCGATGTCGGTGGCGGTTGGTATTCCCCATCCGGACGAGGCGGCGGTGCCGTGGTTGACTAGTGTGAATATCAAAGCCGGGGCCACTACTCCGCCGAATGCGGCTATCACTGGCATCAGGGCTTTTTTGATGGAGGAGAGCTCTCCGTTCTTCATCTCACGTCGGATCTCAAGGCCGACAGTGAAGAAGAAGACGGTCATCAAGATGTCGTTGATGAAGCTCTCGACAGTCATTCCTTTCGGGAACCAGACATCCTTTCCTCCGGGGGTCTTGAAGAACAGGGAGAGTTTGGTCTCGAGAATATTGTGATAGATTTCTTTAGTGAAGGGAAGATTAGCCAGAAGCATGGCCACAACAACACATGCGAGGAGTATCACTCCCTGCGCCCAAGGTTGGTTGGAGAATTTGCGTCTGCGGTGGTCGAAGTTTCTTATGCCTTTAGTCCAAGTGTAGATGGGAAACAGTCTCATGATAATTATTCTCCGTATAAATAAATTCTTTGTTTTTCGGTCAGTGTGTCGATGGTGACGCCCCATTCCGCGAGTTTACGGAAGGCGACTTCCCTGTCGATCTCCGCGGGAACCTTATGAAGCATCGATCCTGGCCCCTGAGCGGAGTCGAAGGGCCGGAGGGTTTTCCTGTTGTCCGCCAGGAATTTGGCGCTCAGTGCCTGGATGGCGAAAGACATGTCCATGATCTCCGCCGGATGACCGTCTCCGGCGGCGAGATTCACAAGACGCCCTTCCGCCAGGACATAGACCTTTCGGCCGTTCGAGAGGGTATATTCCTGAATATTCTGCCTTGCAGGTCTCTCACTCTCAGCCATTTCCTTAAGGTCACGCACGGAGACCTCGCAATCGAAATGGCCGGCGTTACAGCATATCGCACCGTCTTTCATCAGGAGGAAATGCTCCTTTGTGATCACATCCTCGCAGCCTGTGACAGTCACAAAGATGTCTCCGATCTCGGCGGCCTCCTTCATGCTCATGACCCTGAAGCCGTCCATGACCGCCTCCATTGCCTTGATCGGATCAACTTCCGTGACTATCACCCTGGCTCCAAGACCCTTGGCTCTCATGGCTACTCCCTTGCCGCACCAACCGTAACCGGCCACGACAACGTCTTTCCCTGCCACAATCAGGTTGGTAGTACGGTCTATGCCGTCCCACACGGATTGTCCGGTACCGTAGCGGTTGTCGAAAAAGTGCTTGCAGGCGGCGTCGTTGACCAGCATCATCGGGAAGAGGAGTTTTGACTCCCGATCCATGGCTTCGAGCCTGAGAATGCCGGTGGTGGTTTCCTCGCATCCTCCTATCACTTCCGGGATCAGCTCCGGATAATTATCATGAATCATCGAGACAAGGTCACCTCCGTCGTCGATAATGATATTCGGTCCCGCCTCAATCACCCGACGAATTCCCCTTTCATATTCCTCAGGGGTGGCTCCGTGAACGGCGAAAACATTCAATCCTTCGTGGACCAGGGCTGCCGCGACATCATCTTGTGTGGAAAGGGGATTACTGCCGGTGATGAACATCTCGGCTCCACCGTGGGAGAGAACCTCGCAAAGACGAGCGGTCTTGGCCTCAAGATGGACCGAAAGAGCCACCTTCAGCCCGGCGAAAGGCTTGGTGTCAAGGAATTCCTTATCAAGACCCCCCACCAGAGGCATGTGGTGCCTTACCCAGTTGATTTTAAGCTCCCCGCTCTCCCATAGTCCGGGGTCCCGTATCTCACTTTTAATCACGACTTTTTTATTTTAGAGGTGCAAATATAGCCAATTATTCTTGCCCGACTTGACAATTAACTGTATTTTTGCAGTTTGAGTATGTCATTCTGAACCGAGAATGTCATACTGAACGAAGTGAAGAATCTATTAATTTAAACATATGGGATTATTGGAAGGAAAAGTCGCCCTTGTTACGGGCGCCGCGAGAGGAATCGGAAAGGCGATCGCGCTTAAATTCGCCTCCGAAGGAGCCGATGTGGCATTCACGGATCTCGTGATCAACGAGGCTGCAGAGCAGACAATAAAGGAATTAGAGGCATTTGGCCATAAGGTGAAGGGTTATGCTTCCAATGCGGCTGACTTTGAGCAGACCCATGCGGTGGTGGATCAGATACTCGCGGATTTCGGCAGGATTGACATCCTGGTCAACAACGCCGGTATCACGAAGGATGGCTTGATGATGAGAATGACTGAGCAGCAGTGGGATGCAGTGATAGGTGTCAACCTCAAGTCCGCATTCAACTTCATTCATGCCCTTACTCCGATAATGGCTCGCCAGAGAGGCGGAAGCATCATTAATATGTCTTCAGTGGTGGGTGTGTCCGGCAATGCCGGCCAGTGCAACTACTCGGCTTCTAAGGCAGGAATGATCGGTCTAGCCAAGTCAATCGCAAAGGAAATGGGTCCCCGCGGGATCAGGGCTAACTGCATCGCCCCCGGCTTTATCATTTCCGATATGACAAACGCCCTTCCTGAGGATGTCCGTGAGGCCTGGACCAAGCAGATTCCTCTCCGTAGGGGCGGTACTCCTGAGGATGTGGCAAATGTCGCCCTCTTCCTCGCCAGTGACCTCTCCAGCTACGTCAGCGGCCAGGTTATCCACTGCTGCGGTGCTATGAACTGCTAAATGGTTGGTATTCCCTCGCTTAAGACCATTTTGAAAGAAAAACCCGATAGCCTTGTCGGGCAACTCTTCAGATATGCCATTGTCGGGGGAATTTCGTTTGTGGTCGATTATGGCAGCCTTTGGCTTCTCACAGAGAAGGCGGGGCTGCCTTATCTTTGGTCGGCCGCGATCGCGTTTATCCTCGGCTTGATCTGCAATTACCTGCTCAGCACTGCTTGGGTATTCGGAGAGAGCAGGATAAAGAATGCCTGGGGAGAATTCCTCGCGTTCGCCATAATCGGCCTGGTCGGTCTAGGCCTCAATGAGCTTATAATGTATGGCTGCACAGACGGACTCGGCTTCCATTATATGCTTTCCAAGATAGTATCGACAGGTATAGTTTTCTTCTGGAATTTTCTCGCCAGACGGTTTCTGGTTTTTAAATCTTGATTTTTATGGGTAAGACCGCGATAATCATAGGTGCGGGTCCGGCTGGCCTGACCGCAGCCCTGGAACTACTTCGCCAAACTGAGGTTAAACCTATCGTTTTGGAGGAAAGTTCCTTTGTGGGAGGCATCTCCCGGACAGTGAACAATAAGGGCAACAGGATGGATATCGGAGGTCACCGCTTCTTCTCCAAGAATCAGGAGGTGATGGAGTGGTGGGAATCCATGATGCCGATCCAAGGGGCCCCTTCCCTTGATGATATATTGCTTGAGAGGGACAAGGATCTTGTCCAAGGGGGACCGGATCCGGAAAAGGAAGACAGGGTGATGCTTGTAAGGGACAGGGTGTCACGTATTTTCTTCCTGCGCCATTTCTTTGATTATCCGATCTCCATAAAGTGGTCCACTTTCGCCGGAATGGGTCTCTGGAACACGATTCGGGTGGCCTGGGGATATTTGGTCTCGACCCTCCATAAACTCCCGGAGACTTCTTTGGAGAATTTCTATATCAATCGTTTCGGAAGGCCTCTCTATGAGATGTTCTTTGAAGATTATACCGAGAAGGTGTGGGGAGTGCATCCGAGCAAGATTGGGGCTGATTGGGGCTCCCAGAGAGTTAAGGGCCTTAGTGTCTTGTCCATATTGAAAGATGTGCTCACTAAGCCTTTCAGGAGGAAGAGTATTGATCAGCAAAAGGTGGAAACATCTCTGATAGAGCGCTTTATCTATCCGAAATACGGTCCCGGCCAGCTATGGGAGACGGTGGCTTCGGAAGTTGAGAAGGCTGGTGGGGAAATACGTCTATTGTCCAAGGTGACTGGTATCATCATGAAAGATGGTAAGGCGGAGGCGGTTGAGGTAAGTACCTCGGACGGCCAGGAGACAATACCTTGCGACTATCTTTTCTCAAGCATGCCTATAAAGGATCTTGTAGCCTCTGTGAAAGGAGTTGATATTCCCATGGAAGTCGCCGGTGTGGCCTCTGGGCTTCCCTACAGGGACTTCATCACAGTTGGTGTTCTAGTGAATAAGCTCAAGATCACTAACGGGACTAAAATCAAGACTTTCGAGGGTCGAGTGCCGGACACTTGGATATATGTCCAGGAAAGGGATGTCAAAGTGGGTCGCCTCCAGATCTTCAACAACTGGTCGCCCTACATGGTCTCTGACTATAAAGGAACCATGTACGTCGGGATGGAATACTTCTGTGACGAGGGAGACGGGATGTGGAATATGCCTGACGCTGATTTCGTGGAAATGGCTCTTGGAGAGCTTGAGAAAATCGGAGTCGCGGACAGGGGTGATGTGCTTAAAGCTGACAGGATTAAAGTCAAGAAGGCATATCCCGCCTATTTCGGCACATATAAGGAGATTTCCAAAGTCAGGGAGTGGCTTGACGGTTTCCAGAACCTGTTCTGCATAGGCAGGAATGGCCAGCACAGGTACAATAATATGGACCACTCAATGCTGACCGCCATGGAGGCTGTCCGCTGCGTCAAGGAGAATATATCATCCAAAGACAATGTCTGGGAAGTCAACACAGAAAAAGAATATCACGAAAGCGCCAAAGCCTGAGAGCTATTTCCGCTTCATTTTCCGGAAGGAGCAGGCGCTCGACTGGACAGCAGTATTCTTCGTGGTTTTGCTTGGGTGCTTGCTGGTCACGATAACCTTCCCCTATCCCAGAATGTCTTCAGACACCTATGGGTACATATGGGCCGCGATGAACAACTGGTTCACCCACCTGCGCCCATTCGGTTATTCGTTCTTCCTTCAGATCGTACATGTTTTTTCTAAGAGCCTGTATTCGATAATCGTCTCGCAGGCCCTCATTTATGCGGTTTCGGCAGGTCTTCTGCTACTTGCGGTGAAGAAATACTGGCCCCCTAAAAAGAGGTGGTGGTTCTTTGTTTTCGAATTCGTCGTGGTTTTCAGCCCGGTGGCATTCTTCCTGCTCGACACCGTTCTTTCTGATGTTCTCCAGTGTGCCTTGTTGTTCGTTATCATAGCAATGCTCATGGTTATTATACATGAGAGGTCCTGGATAGCGTTGCTTCTATATGCTGCCGCCTTGTTCTGTTCCTTCCACACAAGGTACTCCAGCATGTATTTTCCAGTAGCGATACTCCCCATTCTCGCCATGTCTGGCAAAAAGATCATGCGTTTCGCCTCCGTCGGATTGACGGTGGCCGTATTCGCTCTTTTCTATGTCCAGACGGAGAACAACATGGTCAAGTATTATGGGCTAAAGCAGTTCTCCACGGGTTTTGACGGATGGCAGCTGGCCAATAACGGCCTACATGTTATCCCCTTCATAGATACTTCGCCGGACAAGATCAAGATTCCCGAGGATGATGACTTGAAACGTCTCCATGAATTCGTGCTCAATTATAATTATAAGCACCATA
>JAFROA010000378.1 GCA_017429885.1 Bacteroidales bacterium
CTACCTCTATAGTCAAACATTTACATCATATCAGACACGGAAATTTGCAAGTGTCCCCAAATATATGCTATTTTTTCGACATCTTGGCATCATATCCCCTCAATCCTGTCCAGAAAGCGGTAGGAGGCGGCCTCAGCGAGGAACTCCGGCTTTACCCGATCCTCATTCTCCAGATCCGCTATTGTCCTGGCCACCTTCAAGATACGGGAATATGCCCTGGCTGATAAGCCTATCTTGTCCATTATTTTACCCATGAACTCAACGCACTCATTGTCCAGGTGACAATACCTTTCCAACAACCTCCCGTTCATCTCGGCGTTAGTGAATATACCATCCCCGGCGAAGCGATTTCGCTGGATATTCCTAGCCTCAAGAACCCTTGCGGCAATATCTGAGCTTGGCTCACCCTTTTTCCTGCCCACAAGCTTTCTGGTCTCCACAGGATGGATCCAGAGTTGTATGTCAATTCTATCCAGAATCGGCCCGGAGAGCTTAGAAAGGTAACCTGCCCTCTGTCCTGGGGTACACCGGCACCTGTCACCTTCACCATAATAGCCGCAAGGACAGGGATTGGAGGCGGCCACCAGCATGAATGAGGCAGGATATTCAAGTTTGGACCGGAGTCTTGAGATAGTCACCTTTCTATCCTCCATCGGCCCCCTGAGGGCCTCCAGGACAGATTTTGGCATTTGGCCATATTCGTCAAGGAAGAGTATCCCGTTGTGAGCCAGTGTCACTTCCCCGGGACGGATGTCCTGTCCGGCTCCACCTCCGATGATGGCGGGGAGGGAAGCGCTGTAGTGAGGTGCCCTGAATGGCCGGTCATGTATCAAGCCTATTCCTGAACCTTTGGTTCCATAGACTGAATATATCTTGCTGGTCACAATGGATTCCTCTTTTGTCATCGGCGGGAGAATCCCCACAAGAGCCTTTGCCAATGAGCTTTTACCACTTCCGGGCGGGCCTAGTAAAATCATATTATGTCCCCCACTTACGGCTATCTCCGCTCCCCTCTTCGCGCTCTCCTGACCTATAATCTCGGAAAAATCCATAATACCGGAGGTTGTGGGAGTCCTCATCTCAGAGGATGAGCGTGTCTTGTACAAATCCGAGTTCCAGACCAGTAGATCACTTCGGTCATCCACTTCCTCCAGGATTCTCAGCACATCAGGAAGGTCACGGACTCCGTAAATCTCCAGACCTGAGCACTCTGTGGCTTCCAAGGCCGACACCAGGGGAAGTATGCAGCCCTTTTTCCCGAGATATGAGGCCAGATCCGCTATGGGTAGGGAGCCTTGAATCTCCCTAAGGGAACCATCCAGACCCAACTCCCCCATCACGATGTACTTCTCCAACCCTGGCAGATCTTTCTGGCCTGAGGCCGCTATTATGCCAATAGCGATAGGCAGGTCATACCCGCCTCCGTTCTTATGCATGTCCGCGGGAGCAAGATTAATAACAATCTTCTTACCAGGAATATGAAACCCGAGCGATTGCAGGGCTGTTATAGTCCTCAACAAGCTCTCTTTGACGGCGACATCCGCCAGCCCTACCAGATGCACTCCTATACCCGAGGTGATATCCACCTCCACCGTGACCGGAACCGCCTCTATGCCAATGCATTTAGCGGCCAATATATTAATCAGCATAGTTTGAGTTTAAAGTTACGGGGCTAAGATAAGGAGCGTAAACGGCAATCCTTATAAAAAACAGAAAAACCGATTATAAGAATCAGAAATTGCTGTTTTGATTCATGCATTCATGGATAAAACGCCAGGCCGGCTCTTTATAATACCGGTGACCACCATCCCCGAAAGCGATGGCGCATCTCCCCTTCCCGACGGCTTTGAATATCTCCTCTGTCTTGGCGAACTCCTCTTGGGCTCCGTCCATCGGGAATATCCCATCACCTTTACCCTGGATTATACACAGGTACCTTCCGGCGAGGAGCCCCGCGAGATCTCCCATATTCCCAAGGTTGAGCATTCCGGGGAGGTAATTGCATTCGCAGTGTGGCATTGCCAGTATGCTTTTCTCATAAGAGCAGAAAGAACCGGAAGGAAGGCAGTATGCGATCCTGGTGTCGACGGCACCCGCGTAGATTGTGGCGGTACCACCTCCCGAGTGGCCGGAGACCATGACTTTGGAAGGATCCACAGGCAGGTTCTCAAGGGCCCAGTCGATGATCTTCATCACGTCCCATACTCTTTCTCCAACGGGGGTACGTCCGACAATCAAGTCATGCAGCATATACTCATGGCAGGAGGATACCGCGTCAGCCTCCAAGCCTGATTTCGTCCTGGTCTTACCAAAGGCCCTGGCGGTGGGGGCTATGGCTATGAAGCCCTCCTCAACAGCTTGTAGAGCGATATTCCGTTCCCCCTCCTCAGCCAGTTCACGGTCACTCTCATTGTTATAGACTCCAGCATAGAGTTCCGTGTTCTTGGAATGGCCATGGGGCGTGATCATGAGAGGCACATTTCCGGTCAAGTTCTTCGGACGAAGAATGATGATCGGCAGGAGAACATCCGGCTCAGTGTAAATTTCCCAACGCTCACGAGTGAAAGTCCCCGCATCCTCGCTATCCAACTGCCTCGCTTCAGGACGGAACCCATTCATTTCCTTGCGCATACGATCCAGGCCAAGGGTTTTCTCCAAATCCTTCCGGAATTGTTTCTGCCATTTGTGGAAACTCCCTTTCCATTCGCTCCACACGTATCTTCCATCCGCATTGGAGTACAGGGCATCGAAATGATTCTCTATGGAAGGATATTCCGGTTCGGGAGTCTGCGCGGACATCCCCGGAGCGGCAATCAACGAGAGTGCCACCCAACAGACTATGGTACTGATTCTTCGCATGGTAAAAAGGAGTTTTGGTCAATCCTCGATAAAGTTAATGTATTTTGAGTATATTTGTGATATGGACAACAAAGAAATCACGATCTACTGCAAGAACGACGGGAAGAACCACCGCATCGAGGCCGGTGGGACTTTGGGAGATCTCTCACGCAAATGGTGCAAAACCGTCACCGATCCCAAGACCGGACAGAAGCTCGACGTCTTGGCCGCCCTGGTGGACAATAAACTCAAAGAACTGGATTACAGGCCTATGCTCTTCCACCAGGTTGAGTTTATCGGCTTCAACCACCCCGACGGCAGGAGGTGTTATCTCCGTTCCCTTTGTTTCGTGCTTCAGAACGCCGTAAGAGCCTTGCACCCCGACAAAGTACTTGTCGTGGACCATTCACTGCCAAGTGGACTATATTGCGAAGTCCACGAGCTAGGGAAACAGGAGGATGGTAGGGCGAAAGTCCATTTTGTCACTGATGACGAGATCGACGCCATCAAAGCCAAGATGAGGGAGATAATCTCCAAAGACCTCCCTTACAAGAAAGTCAAGATGTTCTCTGAGGAAGCCCAGGAAATATTCCTAAAGAATAACCAGCCCCACAAGGCGAGCCTCCAGAAAAGCGTCGGAACCTTCACTTGCAGCGTTTACTATCTCGATGGCAACGCTGATTCTTTCCATGGGCCGCTCATCCCCTCGACGGGATTCCTGAAGACTTTCGACATCACAGGGATTGGAGACGGATTCTGCCTCCAGGGGCCTAAGATGACCGATTTCAGCAAGGTCATGCCTATGAAGCGCCACACGAAGATAGCGGCGACATTGAAGGAATATTCAGACTGGTGCTCAATCATCGGGATTGAGAGCGTCGGCACCCTGAACTCCGCGATCAAGGATGGAAGGGCCATAGAGATCATCAACCTGGCCGAAGCTCTGCATGAGAGGAATTACTCCAAGATCGCCGACAAAATCTACGAGAACCGGTTCGAGAAGCGGATAGTCATGATAGCCGGGCCTTCCTCAAGCGGGAAGACCTCATCCTCCCTAAGGGTGGCCCTCCAGTGTAAGGTGCTGGGGCTCAAGCCCAAAGTGATTGAGCTAGATAATTATTTCGTGGATAGGGACAAGACCCCTCTCGACGAGGACGGTAAGCTTGACTTCGAGTCGCTCCACGCCATGGATCTGGAGCTGCTGAACAGCCAACTCAATGACCTGCTAGCGGGAAAAGAAGTCGAGATCCCGAAGTATA
>JAFROA010000379.1 GCA_017429885.1 Bacteroidales bacterium
GGCATATTCCAACCATCGCCTCAACACGCCTGGCTTTGCCGATATGAGGGTCTGAGGCATAGGACTTGGGGGCCTTGGAAGGAACGCTGTACGCCCAAAGGATAAGACCGAAAGTCAAGAGAATCAAGACCATGGACCAGAAAGCGTCATTGACGAGCAAGTGGCGGCGGTCCGTTTTCAAGGCGTCGACTATCACATCCTGCATCTGTGAATCTGATCCTCCGGTGAAAGATCCGGCGATACCCGGGAACAGGACACATAGCAGACAGAAACCTGCCGAAAGGGCCAAAGCAATCCATCCTGCCTTCAGGAATTCTATTTTTGAATATTCGTTCTTGAGAATACGATCAAGAACCAGGAAGCCCAGCATCGGAAGGGTGAATTGGAGGATGACCAAGGCCATTGAGACCGTCCTGAACTTGTTGTACATCGGGACATAGTCATAGAATAGCCTAGTGAACCACATGAAATGGCTTCCGAGCGCCAGAAAAACAGCCAGAATCGTAGCGGCCAACATCCACCATTTCTCTTTACCCTTGTAAAGGAATAGACCTAGCAGAAACAGGAACACCGTTATAGCTCCCATGTACATGGGTCCGGCCGTGAATGGCTGCGGCCCCCAATAAAGCGGAAGCGCCTTGGCGATCTCCTTAGGGTTGCCCTGGCCTGCACGTTTGAAGAGTTTGACAACCTCTGACTTTTCCGGATTGACAGCCCCGGCGGAAGATCCTCCATTAAAATTGGGAATCATCAAGTTAGGCAATTCTTCCCAACCATAGGACCATGCGGTGGCATAGTCAATCTGAAGTCCGTCATTACTGACGTTTCCTCCAGCCGGATGAGACAGCTCTGTCCCTCCTCTCATCGTGTATTTCGTGTACTCGTAAAGCGGAGCCAGCTTGTTGGCGTTGGTCCCCACACCAGCCAATCCAAGGAATAATAATGCCGCGGATGCCGCGAAGAAACGTCCGGCTTTTAATCGGAACTGTTTGGATGCCAGCATCCAGATGAAAAGGGCGATCACATAGACAGCTATCGTCAGGGCAAGGTAATAAGTGATTTGCTGATGGCTGGACTTTATCTGCAAGCTGACCGCCAAGCCGAAAAGCGACGAGCCCAAGATAGTGGGAGGGAGCCATTTCTTCCACGACCCGTCCTTTTTAATCGCGGTCTTGTAGGTGAATATCAAAGCCGCCAAAACCCATGGGACTAAAGCCAATGCCTCCATCTTGGTGTTATGTCCGACTTTAATAATCTGGAAATTGTAAGAGCAATAAGTCACAGCTATCGCTCCACCGATGGCCAGGAACTTGTCCACACCCAAAGACAACATCAACAAGAAGGCACCCAGCATGGAGACAAAAAGCCAATTAGCAGGTCTCTTTCCCTTGAACAAGGTCCAATATACCTTTGTTGTCAAATCGCCTTTGCTCGAGGCGTTAAACGAAGTGTTGGGCATGCCGCCGAACATCGAGCCCGTCCATCTGGGAATATCATCAGGATTCGCGCCACTGAAACTATTGGTCTCTTTGGCCATACTGTTGTAACCCACGATATCGCCTTGGTTGACTATCTTCCCTGACAGAACCTGAGGAACCGTCGAGTAAGCGAGAACCAGGAAAAAAACAGCGATGCCGAGATAAACGGCGGCTTTCTTTAATATACTGCTATTGAATGTCATTATGATTGTTTGTCTCTTGTCATTTCATCTAAATATCCGGCAAGCTGCCTTGTGATGACACGGCGGTCGTAACGTGATATGTCAGATATATTATCCTTGAGCTCCCCGTTCCTGAATTCTTCCCAGCAGAAGTCAACCCACTTACGGATACTATCCTCATCATCCCAGTCATAAGCGACCCCGGAGGACGTGTCCCTTATCATCTTCGCCATGATGCTGTCCGTCTGGCCAATCCCCAGAATAGGACGACGGGAAGCCAAGTACTCAAATATCTTACCCGGGACCGCTGAGGCGTACTCGGGCTCCTGCCGTAGGCACAGCAACAGGAAAGACGCATTCCTCTGCTCTTGCACCGCAACCTCGTGGGGTTGATATCCAGGATAATACAAATTGCCTCCCAATCCGGCATCCTTGATTGTCTGAAGGATATCCGCATCGGTCTTTCCGATGAGCCTGATCTTCAAAAGGCTCTTGAATTCCTTGTCTGCCACACACTTGTCAGAAAGGACCTTCCATAGCACCCTTGGATTGCCGGCGGACGCGAACAGCCCGGTGAGGGTTATATTAAAGAACTCATCGGTCTCCGAATCCGCCCTGTAATCTGCCGGATCGAATCCGTTGGTCATAAGGCGCACTTGATTGGAAGTGATTTTCTGAAAGTCCTTTTGCTCATAAGGGGAGACCGAGACCACGATCGTGGCATTGTCCAGGACTGCTTTCTCCAATCTATGCTGCTTATCGTCCGCCAGTTTTCCCAGTTCTAAATACTTATAGTAGAACATGTTAGTCCAAGCGTCCCTAAAGTCTGCCAGCCAAGGTAAACCCGTGGCCTTTGACAGCCCCAATCCAATCAGGTGCATAGAATGAGGCGGTCCGGTGGTGACTATGGCGTCCACCGGATGCTCTTTGAGGTAACGCTTGAGAAAACGGACAGAAGGCCCCACCCAGAACACCCTGGGATCAGGAATGAAGAAGTTTCCCCTGATGAAAAGGGACAGCTTTTGCTTCCAATTCTTCTTGCCGCCATTGATCGGATTGACCTCTCCGCCCTCAGATCCTTTTTTACCCAAAAGCTTCTTATAAACCCCGTATGGTTCCAGAATAGGCCTCTTTATCACCTCCGCCTCCGGAGGAATCTCCGCCGCAAGAGTACGGTCAATGGCCGTAAATTCCGGATTCTCAGGAGTGTATATGACGGGTTGCCATCCTTCTTTCGGAAGGTATTTGGCGAACTTGACCCATCTCTGCACTCCGGAGCCGCCGGATGGAGGCCAATAATATGTGATAATCAAGACCCGTTTCATCGAAACACCGTTGATTCCTCAAACTCTCAAATTTAAGAAAAAAAGCGGGAAATCGATGATTATCGGGCATATTCCTCTGTGGCGTACTTGAAGAAGGCTTCGATATCAGCCTTGGTTTCGAGCCGGACTATGTAAGCCATATCCCCGAGATCATCCGCAAGGGCATGAGGGACAGGCTCGCACATGCAAAGTGACGTCCCGTAACGGTTGAGAAGATCCTGGTGGCTGTGCTTGTGATGGCGGGAGTCTCTCCGGCCGACATACCCCACATAAGCGTTCTCCCCAAGTGGTTTGCGAGCCTCGTCAAAGGCCACCATATCAGCCCATATCTGGAAGACGTCTGTCTGATGCGCATAGTTCATCATATCCGGCGTGTACCCTCCTGGAGGGCGCATATTCACTTCCAGCCCGACATAATCCCCTTTCTTTCCCAGCCCCTCACGGTCCCTGTCAAGTTGGAAGAACTCAAGATGGACGAACCGGCTCTTTATGCCGAAGGCTTTAACCGTCCGGCGGCCAATGGCAGCGAGTTTAGCCGGCACGGCCTTATTTGTCCAATAACAGCAGTCGAGGTTATTATGAACAATCTCCATAACAGGCGTGGGAAACACTGTGTTGTTCTCGAAAACAGGCTCTCCCTTGGAGTTGTAAATAGCGTCATAGCTGACCAAAAGACCTGTGATGAATTCCTCGAAAACATACAGCCCGAAGCTGTCGCGGCGCTCTTCAAACCATACTTCCAGTTCCTTGTCATTGTGTATTTTAGATGTTCCACCGGAGCCCATCCCATTGTCTGGCTTGGCGATTATCGGGTAACCTGTCTTCCAGGCAAAGGCCTTGACCTTGGCCAAACCCTCCGCACCCTTGATCTGCCTTGCCGTGGGGATACCTCCAAGAGCGTAGTACTTTTTCATCTCGCTCTTGTTCTTTATAGCGGCGATATGGTCTGTCTGGATACCGGTGCTGACATTGAAGTCCGTACGCAGGCGGGCATCCTGCTCCAGCCAATACTCATTGTTTGACTCAATCCAATCTATCTTGCCCCACTTGTGGGCAAACCAAGCTACAGCCCGGTACATCTGCTCATAATCCTCCAGATTGTCCACTTTGTAGTAGTCATCCAGATTCTGCCGGAGCTCAAACGGCAGGTTCTCATAATTAGTATCCGCTATGCCCAGCACATTGACGCCATTAGCCTTGGCCCCGGCACAGAAGTGCCAGTAGGTCTGCGGAAAATGCGGGGAAATGAAAATCAAGTTCATAAAGCTATATGTTTTATTTTCTTCGCAGACGCGGCGCATCGACCCGCGACTGATCTCGTAAGCCTCGCCGTAAAGGGTCGGCTTCCCATCTTTTATTTTCACGTATCCACCGTCCCGGAAGGTGTAGAAACGATGGTTCCAACTGTCTGGAAAGGCGATATCCTCGAAAAGCCGGAGATTATCCACCGAAGCGTACCGTACTTGCTCCAAATGCGGAACAAGTTGGATGTCTGTTAGTTCCAACCCTTTAAGCCACCTCTTGTACCCAGGGTCAATGGCCTCTCCCGGAAGTTCCGGATGGGAATATACCATCCCAGCGCAGTTCATGCTTCCAGCGCTGCAACCCATCAGCACTCCCTTAAAGTCCTTGAGGAGGGTTTTCAAGCCGATCTCATGAATGAATCTGTTCTGGGTCGGAACATGGCCTCCGCAGAGTATTACCCAATGGGCATTCTGAACCAGCCCTGGAGCCTCCCGCTCATTCCTCCGGTCCAGCATCGTGATACTCTCCGTCTCAATTCCCGAGCAATGTATGCAATCGCTCATTCCCTTCAAGACAGAGTCGGTGAAGCCTTGGTCATCAGGAGCCGCACTCACAAGCAAAACTCTGGGAGGGTGGCCTCCCGTGGCTTCCGCGAGAGACGCTTTGACATCGGCTAGAAAGCCGTTGTCCTCGGTAAAATGGGGTTCCCCGTAACGGGTAGGGCTACCGGTGAGATAGATTGTCATACTCCCAACTCGTCTTTCATAGATCGGAGCAGGTCGAAAGCTTGAAGAGGGGTCATATTATTGAGGTCGGCGCTGGATAGCTGATCCCTTAACGAGGATAGGGTCGGGTCGTCAAGCTGGAAGAAAGACAACTGGAGCGACCCGTCGCTCTCCAAGGTCCCGGCCTTCGTCTGGACCGGCTTCTTCAACTGTCCTTTCTTTGAACTCACAAGATGCTCTGAATCATTTGCTTCCAGAGCTTTCAACGTCTTCTCAGCACTCTGCACGACTTCCTTCGGCATTCCCGCCATGCGGGCTACATGAATACCGAAACTATGGGCTGTCCCTCCTTCCTTTAGCTTACGAAGGAATATGACCTGAGTGCCCACTTCCTTCACCGCAATGTGGAAATTCTTGACTCTCGGGTATATCTCCTCAAGGTCATTGAGCTCGTGGTAGTGGGTGGCGAAAAGGGTCTTAGCCCCGTGGCCATACTCATGGATGTATTCCACGATCGCCCTTGCTATCGACATGCCGTCGTAGGTGGATGTTCCACGGCCTAACTCGTCCAGAAGGACAAGAGACCTGGAAGAAAGGTTGTGCAGGATCATCGAGGTCTCCAGCATTTCCACCATGAAGGTGGACTCTCCCCTGGAGATGTTGTCCGAGGCTCCGACACGAGTGAATATCTTGTCGAAATACCCGATCTTGGCGCTCTCCGCGGGGACAAATGAACCGATCTGGGCCAAAAGGACAATCAAAGCTGTCTGGCGGAGCAAGGCGGATTTACCCGCCATGTTAGGCCCGGTGAGGATGATTATCTGCTGGCTTTTGTCATCCAGATGGACATCATTGGGGACATATTCCTCGCCGGGAGGCATCAGCGTCTCGATCACGGGATGGCGTCCGCCCTTGATGTCAAGGCTCAAATCCTTCGTCATCTCGGGACGATGGTACTTGTTCTCAACCGCCAAAGTGGCGAAACCACGCAAAACATCGATCCGGGCGACAATCCGGCAGTTTGTCTGTATAGCGGCTATATTCCTTTGGATCAATGCGACAAGGTCTGAATAAATCCTCGTCTCAAGAGCATATATCTTGTCCTCGGCACTAAGGATTTTCTCCTCATATTCCTTCAGCTCCCCGGTGATGTAACGCTCGGCCCCGACAAGGGTCTGCTTGCGAATCCACTCCGGAGGCACGAGATCCTTGAAAGTGTTGCGGACTTCGATATAGTAGCCGAAGACATTGTTGTAACCTATTTTGAGAGAGGAGATTCCCGTCCTCTCAGCCTCTCTTTGCTGAAGCCTCAGAAGATAATCCTTCCCTCCCGAGGAGATATCCCGGAGTTCATCGAGTTCCTTGTCAACACCCTTGCCTATCACAGGTCCCTTGCCCACTGCGGCTGCCGGCTCTGGATCCATCACCCTCACGATCTCATTCCTCAAAGCGGAACAATCCCTCATGCCGGCGGCCAAGGTCTGCAAAGCTTTCACCCCGCTATCAGAGCAAATTCCAGAGATTGGAACCATTCTTTCCAGGCCACGGCTTAGCTGAATGACCTCCCTGGGAACTATCCTTCCCATGGCCGCCCGGGAAATGATCCTCTCAAGATCCCCGATACCTCCGATTAAATCACGGACACTGTCCCTCCGCTCGTCATCACCATGGAAAAACTCCACAACATCCTGGCGATCAGATAGTTCCTTAATATCCATAACCGGCATGGCAATCCAGTTCCTCAGGAGCCTGGAGCCCATGGGGGATGAGCATTTGTCTATCACGGAGACGAGACTCACTCCCTCGCCACCAGCCGCTGAACCTAACAGCTCAAGATTCCGCATGGTGAACTTGTCCATCCACACGAACTTGTCTCCATCAATCCTGGATATTGAGCAAATATTGCCCAGGCCAGTGTGCTGAGTCTGCTCAAGATAAACCATAAGGGCCCCGGCGGAACATATTCCAAGAGGATATTTGTCGACGCCGAAACCTTTGAGGGAATCCACCTTGAACTGTTTCTTCAAACGCTCAACAGCCGCCTCATACACGAACGCCCATTCCTCAACGGAGGAGATGTAAAGGTTATCGCCATACCTCTGGCGAACGCCTTTATCATATCCCCTCTGCACTACAATCTCTTTGGGATTAAGGGAGGACAGAAGGGTTCCGATATAGTCCAATGAACCTTGCGCCACCTGGAAAGACCCCGTGGACACATCCAGGAAAGCGGCCCCGCACTCGTCCTTGTCGAAAGTGAGGCCAGCCAGGAAATTGTTCTCCTTCTGCTCCAGAAGCTGGTCATTGAAAGCGATACCAGGAGTGACAAGCTCGGTCACACCGCGCTTGACGAGTTTCTTGGCGAATTTCGGATCCTCAAGCTGGTCACAGACAGCGACTTTGTAGCCCGCCCGCACAAGTTTGGGAAGATAATTGTCCAAGGCGTGGTGTGGGAATCCCGCCATCTCGACATAACCCTTGTCCCCATTGGATTTCCTGGTCTGGATTATACCGAGAACCTTGCTCACCAGCACGGCGTCGTCTGAATATGACTCATAGAAATCCCCGACCCTGTAAAGCAGCACCGCCTCCGGGTACTGTGCTTTGACAGAGAAGAATTGTTTTATCAACGGGGTATCCTCGGGAGCTTTCCCTTTCGCCATGTCTCGAGTTTTTACTACCACAAATGTACGGAATTTTATTAGAATTGTTTATTTTTACAATTTAGAGTATTGTTGATCAAATCCTTTTATCATGAGCTATAAACTGAAATCAATTATCTGCGCCGCCCTGATGGCGGTCTGTTTGCCAATGGTGTCATCCGCGGCGAAAAAAGCATGGACTCTCTCATCTCCGAATGGTAGGGTGACTGCCGAAATCAAAGCGGACGGCAAGGTTTCCTATTCCGTGACTTTTGACGGGAAGAGTGTGTTGGCTCCGTCAGAGATAGCGATGAAACTCAGTAACGGCACCGTGTACGGTGAAGGCAAGGTCAAAGGTGTTAAATCCGGCGATGTGGCTGAGACTATCCAGGCCGTGGCCTACAAGAAAGCTCTTGTTGACAATGTCTACAAATGGCTCACATTGGATTTCAAGGACTACTCCATTGAATTCAGGGCTTATGACAACGCTGTGACCTACAGGTTCGTCTCGAAAGCGAAGAAAGGTAATTTCGAGGTTAAATCCGAGAAGGCGGAGTTTAACTTCCCTCAGGATTGGATGAGCTGGGTGCCATATGTCAACACCAGCCGCATCGAGAGTTTTGAAACCCAGTACGGCAACTCTTTCGAGAACTACTACGAGCACATCAACCTCTCCGCATGGAATCCCAAACGCCTGGTTTTCCTGCCTGTCGTCGTGGACGCTTTCGACGGGGTGAAAGTGATGATCACAGAGTCCGATCTTCGTGACTATCCCGGACTGTTCCTCAACGGCCAGGGTGGCAAGACCATAAAGGGTGTCAACGCTCCTGTCCCTGACAAAGTCGAGATTGGTGGCCACAATATGCTTCAGGGTGTCGTGAAGAGTCGTCATGACTACATCGCGAAGGCCGATGCCGGCCGTAGCTTCCCTTGGAGGATCGTGGGTGTGTTCGAGGACGAGAAGAACCTCGTTAATTCCGACCTCACCTGGCTGCTCGGTACCCCTGCTGACAAGAACACCGACTGGAGCTGGATCAAGCCCGGAAAGGTCGCATGGGACTGGTGGAATGACTGGAACCTCTACGGCGTTGATTTCGAGACCGGTGTCAACAACGATACCTACAAGTACTATATCGATTTCGCCTCCAAGCACGGCATCGAGTATGTTATTCTCGACGAGGGCTGGGCTGTGAACAAGAAGACCGACCTGTTCCAGATTGTGCCCGAGATAGACCTCAAAGAACTCCTCGCATACGCTAAATCCAAGAATGTGGGCCTTATCCTTTGGGCTGGCTACAAGGCTGTTGACAAGGACATTGAGGGTGTGTTCAAACACTACTCAAAGATGGGCGTGAAGGGATTCAAGGTGGATTTCATGGACCGCGATGACCAGCTAGCCATGCAATTCTATGAGAATGTCGCCAAGACTGCGGCTAAGTACCACCTGCTCATCGACTTCCATGGAGCCTTCAAGCCTTCCGGACTCGAGAGGAAATATCCCAACATCATCAACTACGAGGGTGTCGCCGGATTGGAGCAGATGAAATGGGGCGCCAAGCAATATGACCAGGTAACCTATGACGTGATCATCCCGTTCGTGAGGATGGCCGCCGGAAGGATGGACTACACCCAGGGCGCCATGATCAACTGCACAAAGGGGTACGCTTATCCCAACAACTCAATGCCGATGAGCCAGGGCACCCGCTGCCGCCAGCTGGCAGAATATGCCATCTTTGAGGCTCCTCTGACCATGCTTTGCGACTCCCCGTCCAACTACATGGCCGAACCCGAGTGCACTGACTTCATCTCCGCCTTCCCCACCACATGGGATGAGACTGTCCCCGTGTGCGGAAAGATCGGTGAATATGTCGCCATCGCCCGTCGCAAGGGTAATGACTGGTATGTCGGTGCGCTTACCGGTTGGGATGCCCGTGACCTCGTCCTCGATCTTGGCTTTATCGGAAGAGGCAAGATGACTATCTTCCAGGACGGAATCAACGCCCACAGGGCAGCCAGGGACTACAAGAAGGTGATCAAGGATCTCCCTGTTGACGGAAAGGTCCAGATCCACATGGCACCTGGCGGTGGCTGGGTGGCCAAGATCTCCAAGTAAATTCAGAGAACCAATTGGTTATGAGAAAGTTATTTTTGACCGTCGTCTCCGTGGTGGCGCTGGTTCTTTCCAGCGCCAACGCTGTGGCGAAAAGCGAGGATCTCAGCCTCATGACCTTCAATATCCACGGGCAAGAGAAGGACGAAGCTGGTGATTTCAGCTGGGCGGCACGAAAAAAAGGCTGCCTCAAGGCTATCAAGAAATTCGACCCTGATGTGTTGTTCTTGCAGGAAGCCTACGCCTACCATAAGGCGGATCTGATGAAAGAGCTCAAGAAACACATTCTGGTGGACCGCAGCTCCAAACCGGGTCAGGTCGATCAAGATATTCCTTTCAACGAGAACCCGATCATGTTCAGGGCGGACAAATTTGAGCTCCTGGACTATGGTTCCTTCTGGCTCAATGAGAACCAGGAGGCTGACACTCCGGGCTGGGACGCTGACAACGTGAGGAACGCTACCTGGGTCAAGCTCCGCTACAAGAAATCCGGGCTCATCTTCTTTTGCTTCAACACACGGTTCTCAGTCAAGGAGACCGCGGGAAGGCGCAGCGCCGAACTCATGGTTGACAAGATCAAGGAGATAGCCGGGGATGACGCTGTCGTCTTCGTGGGCGGGGACTTCAAGATGTCCTCGCAGGACAGGCTCCTCTCGCCCCTTGTCTCTTACGCCAAGGACGCCAACTTCTCGATGAAAAAACCCGACACGAGAGCTTCCTACAATGGCTATGGGAAGTCTGTTGACTCGGTGCGCTGGCCGGATCATATCCTTTTCCGCAATGCGGAAGTTGATGAATATGAGGTCGTTGACAGCAAGTTCGGTCCGAAATTCATCTCCGACCATTACCCGGTTTTCGCCGAGTTCGAGATACCCATCCCAAAAGGGAAGTAATTGACAATCAGCCTATTTTCCAGTGTACTGGCCGATAAAGAAGATCGCGCCGGTACTTACTTCTGTGATTGCGTAGAGGAACGGGCGGTCAGCGTGGAAATGGACTACTTTGGGAATGGCGGACGAAGCCTTTTCCATCACCACATCTGTCACAGCGGCAGCCTCGGTACCTTGCTCATCCACCTTGATCTTAGCCTTCTGGAGAACATCGGACACATACACGCCTTCATTCGTCATATCCGAGAAATCAGCCTCTCCTCCAACGAAGGCTTTCTTGATGCCCATATCCATAAGGGCTTTCTTGATGCTGGAGGCGCCGAACTCCGACTCGAATGACGGAATGCATACCTCAACCTCCTGCTCCGACATAGTGTTCAACTGGTTCCAGGAATCAATGGTCAGGGTATTCTTCAAATCCTCCAACGATATTTTCTCCCCTGGCAAAATGACTATCATCCTATAAGCCTTGTTTCCATAAGGCAGACAGACAGCCGATCCCAGTTTCTGAACCTCGGAATAACCGAATTTCGCTTGCTGGAGCATCATATTCAGAGACACCGTATTACCGTCAATGGCGGTGAAGTCTTCCTTATGGGTAAGATCTTTGTTGAAAGGGCTTGACCATATTCCCTTGAAATATGTCGCATTGAGGAAATGGGCGTATTGGTCGGGAGTGATAGGGTCTTTCAGGAAATTCTTGATCATCCCGTGAGTCTTTTCCTCGCACCACTGATTGATGATAGATTTCACATCCTCTTTTCCGAAGTCCTTATAACAGACATTAGCCTTGAAATTGGACTCCACCTTCTTGGCGAAGGAGTCCTTCAAAGGAAGCGAGCCTTTATTGATCACAGCCATATTGGCGATCTCTATCGTCGTCGTGGGATCTACAGCGGCCCCTTCCTCAAGCATGGTCTTGCAGAAAGCGTTCAAATCTTCTATCGACTTGCCTCCGTATCCCAGAGCTTTGTTGATCTCCGCCTGAGTGTCCCCTTTGGCTCCATTATTCACCATCCCTAGCGCGAATGTCACGATTATAGGAGACACCAGCATACTCTTTTCTCCCTCATTCTCAGCGACTCTCTTGAAGAATTCCAATGCGAAGGTGTTATTCGACTTCACAAAATCCAACTGAGCTCGAGTGAGGGGAATATCTTTCCTTTCAATAAGCTCGCCCGGACCGGTCGGATCATCTCCGGAACCTTCCTTGTCACAGGCGACAAGGACCAGAGAAACAACCAGCAATGATAAAAGCGATCTGTTCATGATCATTAAACTATATCGGCAATGTCTTTTCCCTCAACCATTCGGCCACATCTGAAGAGAGCCTGGGTGAGAGGGTCCGGAAAACTCTTTCATTATAATCATTGAGCCACTTAACTTCCGAATCGTCAAGTAGTTCCTTAATAATCACCGAGGTGTCAAAATGGCACAGGGTCAAAGGCTCGAACCGCAGCCACCTTCCGAAATCGTTCTCACCGGCATCCACGCAGAGAGCGAGATTCTCATGCCTGACACCGTGGCGGCCTTCCCGGTATATTCCCGGCTCAATCGAAGTGACCATCCCCGGCAGCAAAGCCTGCTTGTTGAAATTCTGGCGGATGTCCTGAGGCCCTTCATGGACATTGAGATAAAATCCCACTCCATGCCCGGTCCCATGGCCGAAATTACGCTTGGAGTTCCATAGCGGAGCCCTTGCCAACACATCCAGCTGGCAACCTGCCGTACCCTTCGGGAACACTATCTTAGTCAAAGCGATATGTCCCTTAAGCACAAGAGTATAGTCTTCTTTCTCAAGCTGGGAGCAAGGACCGAGGGGAACCGTACGGGTGATGTCCGTCGTCCCGAAAAGATACTGCCCTCCTGAATCGCACAAGTACAATCCGTTGGAGTACAACTCCGCTGAGCCGGACTCCGGGGTAGCATAATGAGGAAGCGCCGCGTTGGGGCCATAGGCGGAGATGGTCTCGAAACTCTCTCCACGAAAACCTTCTATCTCAGAACGGAGCTCATGGAGCTTGGCTGAGCATTCATATTCATTAAGCGGCTCCCCTGCGGCAACCATGGTCTCAAGCCAATAAAGGAACCTCTCCATGGCGAGCCCGTCCTCCAGATGCGCCTCTCTCATTCCGGAGATCTCGATCTCATTCTTGACCGATTTCCGCAGGGCAATAGGGGATTTCCCAGCCACAACATTGTCCTGGAGGGTATTCTCCTTGAGTATTCCGTAAAGGTTATAGTTGAGAGTGGAGGAATCCACGAACAGCCGCTTGATGTAATCGTCATCGACCATACCGGCGAGAGCCATCCCTATGTCGGAATAGTCTTGGATGTTGACTCCGTCAGCAGTCAGCTCATAGAAACTGTCCTCTGACTCATGGTCACCCTCTGGGAGCGTTCCCTTTCTGACGAACCATTGGACAGTGTCCAGAGTGACCAGGAGATAGGACATGACCACGGGATTATATGCCACATCGCTTCCACGCACGTTCAGCATCCAAGCTATCTCATCAAGAGCTGAAATCAAGATGGCATCGAACCCCTTGTCAGACAACCATTTCCGTAGCCATGTAATCTTTTGCCCGCGGGACCAGCCAACCGTCTCCGTACCGAGAGTGATAATCGGGGTGCAAGGGATCTCGGGACGGTCAGTCCAAAGAGGAGAAAGCATGTCAGGGACATTGGCCACAGCCGTCCTGTCCTTACCTATGACTTCCCGAATCTCCTCAATATAAGAGGCGCTCACTCCCAGTCCGTCAACAGCTATGACAATCTCGTCATA
Organism: Bacteroidales bacterium; assembly: GCA_017429885.1. Classification (GTDB taxonomy): domain Bacteria; phylum Bacteroidota; class Bacteroidia; order Bacteroidales; family UBA932; genus Cryptobacteroides. Next base: position 13,383 of record JAFROA010000379.1, read on the forward strand.
TCCTTCGAACTGCCTTGAAAGCCATTCTGGGATAAGCACCTGATCCTGAACCCTTGTCTTGTGGAGTTCTATGCCAGTTCCCTCAAGTTGCCTCTCGGCCTGTATGAAATACCTTGTGTCGGTCCATAATCCGGCGTGATCCTCGGTGATGACGATCTCGCCTTCCCCGGTGTAGCCGGAAACCCAGGCAACTTGATGCCACCTCGGGGCGGAATACTCACTCGCATGGGGGTCGTTCCCGGTCAATATGACCGCATCCCAACCCCTTGAACGCATCATGTCCCTTATGGCATCAACACGGTTTCTCATTTCAGCATTTTACGCTTGAATAACCTGACAGTCGACAGAAGTAATTGATCGATAGGAATATAGGAAGAGATGGACTTAAGCCCGGAAAGAAGCATATTCCCTGGGGAATAAGTCGCCTTCATGTCAGCGAAAGAATGCTTGACCGCACCTTCCTGAGAGGAGATACGCCTCTTGACCTGCTTCTCGGCTTCCATCAGCTGGTCCATTGTCTTGATGTCTCTGTATTTCATAGTCCGTATCAGTTTTTCTCCTCAAAGAAGAGATCGATGAACAAAGGAACGAATGTGTTACGGAACATCTTCTTTCTCAGCAAGATAAGAACTCCGAGAACAAGCAGGAAGAACCCAGCCACGATGCCGGCCCCACCAGCGTAACTGCCAACAAGCTCACCAATCCACATGACGCCACCAATCGCGATCGAGATCATGATGATGGACACGACGAATAGGACCAGCAGCATGTATAACAACTTGCTGAGGGTCAGTGACAAACCCTTGGCGGTTTTTAGTTTGAGCTCGTCGATTCGAAGGTCAAGGTATTCACTGGCCTTCTCCCCGAGATCCTCGACAGGTCTTGTGAAATCGCTCATGACTTAAGCGTCTTCTTCGTTCCACTGATCCTCTGTCTCTTCCGGATCTTTGGACAGCGCTTTCTCGAGTTTATCCAACTGGGCCAGAATCTTCAGACGAGCCTCGTCCTTAAGATCGGCGGCCTGATCTGTCAAGGTGGCTTTCAAATCCTTGAAATCCCGGCGCGCGAGCCTGGCTCGGGCCCTGAGCCTGGAAGTGGCGCTCTCGGCACCCTTCTTCACATCATCAAATGTCTCCTGAGCCTTCTCCCAGCCCTCATCGGTGGCGTCGACAAACTCATCCCACCCTTCAGCCGCGGCGGCTTTTACTTTACGGCGGGTCTCTTCACCCTTCTCGGGAGCGAACAACAATCCGAGGGTCAGCCCGGCGGCGGCCCCTGCTATCAAAGCGAATAATGAATCTCCTTTCATAACTCTGGATGTTTAATGTTTTGGTATTTACAAATATAGAAAATACCAAATAACAAGCCAAAATGGGTGTTAATAACTTTTTGTCATGCCGAGCTTTGAACGATATGTCATTTTGGGTATATTTGTATGAAAGATTTTTCCGGAATGGCATTCGTACACCTCCACGTCCACACCCAGTATTCCATCCTCGACGGATTCTCGTCGATAGCCACTTTGTTCGACAGGGCAGAAGCCATGGGCATGCCCGCGCTGGCCATCACCGACCACGGAAACATGTACGGTGTCAAGGAGTTCTTCAAGTTCGCCGACAAGCACAAGGACAAAGAGACTAAAGAGTACAAGGTCAAGCCTATCATCGGATGCGAGGTGTATGTCACGAGGCATTACGACCCCAAGCTGAAGGACAACGAGCACAGGGCATATTACCACCTAATCCTTCTCGCCAAGAACTACCAGGGCTACCAGAACCTCTCCAACATAGTCTCGTTGGGTCACATTGAGGGATTGTACTACGGAAAGCCGAGGGTAAGCCACGAGATCATCGAGAAATACCATGAGGGGCTGATCTGCTGCTCCGCCTGTCTGGCGGGAGAGATTCCGAAGGACATCGTGTCCGGTGACATGGACGCCGCCCGGAAAGCAGTGGAATGGCATAAGAAGGTTTTCGGAGAGGACTACTACCTGGAGGTCATGCTCCACAAGACCGAGGTCCCCGGACTCTCACTGGAAGTATTTGAGCAGCAGCAGATAAGCAACGCCGGGATATTCAAGCTGGCGGAAGAGATGGGGGTCAAGGTCGTGGCCACGAATGACGTCCATTTCGTGGACAAGGAGGATGGTCCGGCCCATGACCACCTGATCTGCCTCAACACCGGCAAGAAGATATTCGAAGAGCCTAGACTCCACTATACCCAGCAGGAATACCTCAAGAGTGAGGAAGAGATGGCGGCCCTGTTCCCGGACCACCCCGAGGTCCTGGCAACTACTCTTGAGATAGCGGATAAGGTCGAGGTGTACAGCATCGACCGTGACCACGTGCTCCCGAAATATGAGATCGACCCTGAATTCCTTTCCAACATTGAC
>JAFROA010000380.1 GCA_017429885.1 Bacteroidales bacterium
CACATGTCGTCCAGCCGCTTGCGGAGATAGCCGAGAAGTCCTTCACCCTTCTTCAGCGGATGGTGGATGGGAATGTCCCGGATGATGAGAAGACAGTTACTCTTAAGGCGAAATTGGTTCTGGGAGGCCGTTTTGGAGTCCAACCCACTGAGGCGACTTTCTGATAACATGATGTTGATGAGGCGAGGGATTTTCAGTGTTATCGGAACTTTTCTATTTCTTTTTCTGACAGGATCCTTCCCTCGACGGGCTTAAAGGAGCTCAGGGAACCGCGAAACTCGTATCAGGAAAATATAGGTTGTCATCAAACCTTTATAAATTATTTATAAAATAATTTGGTTTATAATATAAACTTATTTATATTTGCACCAGAGTTAGGGTGGTATGCGCAGCCTCGCTTGACTCAAGAAACAATGTAAATAATTGATATTATGGAACAAAACAAAGAAATGACGGCGAATGAGAGCCTCGCTCTCATCACCGAGACCTTGAATAACAACCGCAAAGAAATCACCCGCAGGGGAGGAAAGTACTTCATTCTTTGGGGAATTCTCCTTACTTTTTTCTCTTTGCTTGTTTATGCCCTTTGGAAATCAACCGGCCACTCTTATTGGAATAACCTATGGTTCGCTATGCCGCTTGTAGGTTACCCGTTGGCCAGGATGATCCGTTCCAAGGAGGAATCGGCGGTAGCGACAAATGTTGTCAGCCGCATTATTTCCGGAATATGGACTTCTTTTGGGGTGTTCGCCTGCTCCCTTGCCGCTTTCACTGTATTATTCACCATAGTGGGTGATCACCCTCTTGCCGCCATAGTTGTAGGTGCCAGTCTTACGGCGGAAATTGTGCTTCTCTTCGGTTTGGCCGAGACCATCAGTGGAGTCGCTTTGAGAAACTGGGCAATCAAGATCGCCGGATTTGTCACCGGCATCGGCAGTGTGGCCATATATTTTATCACGGGGGCAAACGAGGAACAGATGTTCATTTTCACATTGGCCGGCCTCGTGCTAGTGGCTACAGGACTTATTGTCAAACGCCAGAATTAGTGAGTGATGTTCCCGAAACTGGATCCCATACTTCATTCGGAGTTGAGGCTGGCTGTGGTGTCTCTTCTTGCTGGGGTGGAATCTGCTGATTTCACGTACATTAAGAAGCAGACAGGAGCCACCGCAGGGAACCTCAGCGTCCAGATAGAAAAGCTCTCGACGGCCGGTTATATCACGGTCGAGAAGGGTTTTAAGGGCAAGATGCCTTGCACTACTTGCCGTATCACAGATGCCGGCCTAGAGGCCTTCCGGCAATATGTGGCCGCTCTTAAAGAATATATTTCCTGATGATTATCTTTTATATGGAAACCGACCTGCTATCAGCGGGTCGGTTCCATATGTAGAGTGACTATAGTCTGAGCGCCGAATCTGTCTTTAAGCTTCTTCTCTATCTCAGAGGTTATCTCGTGCGCTTGAAGCAGGCTCATATTCCCGTCCATCCTGATGTGCGCCTCTATCGCTATCCGGTTGCCAATCCTTCTTGTCCTCAAGTTGTGTGGCTCGGAAACATCTTTGAATGAGCTTATTGTCTCCATAATCTCTTCTTCTGTCTCCTCGGAAAGCGATTCGTCTGTCAATTCACCCAAACTGGGTTTCATTATTTTCAACGCAACCTTCACCAGCATCGCTCCCACCACTATTGAAGCCAGAGGATCCAGAACAGTCCAACGTCCTCCGATAATCACCGCCCCGCCGATTCCGATGGCCGCCGCGATTGACGAAAGCGCGTCACTCCTATGATGCCAGGCATTAGCCGTCAAAGCCGGTGAACTCAGTTCCTTGCCTTTCCTGGCGGTGTACTGGAACATCAATTCCTTGATGATGATGGACATAATGGCGACCCACAATGCAAGTGAACCAGGAGCGCTCAGGTCCTCTCCATTCAGCCAGGAGGTGAACTTCAAAGCACCGGAGACAATGATTCCGATAGCGGCAGCCAGAAGGGCCAGGCTGATGAACATTGAGGCCAAGGTCTCAAACTTCCCATGTCCATAATCGTGTGACCTGTCCTGGGGTCTCGCGCTTATGCCGACGAAGATCAGAACGATTATGTCAGTTATGAAGTCGGATAGGGAATGGATAGCGTCAGCTATCATAGCGGAGCTGTGTGAGATTACTCCAGCGACGAATTTCAGCACCACCAAGATAGCGTTCCCGGCGCTACCTGCCAAAGTGACTTTGAATATTTTTTTCTCCCGATCCTTAGTCTCCATCAGTTATCCTGATCTAGTACTTGATCTTGTACTGTTTGCAGAAGTCAATGGCGGGCTGGTATCCGCATTTGGCGGCCAGCGAGCAATAGGACTCGGTCATTCTGACCTTGCCTTCAGAGGCGTAAACCCTTCCAAGCCTGTAGAGGGTTGATCCAAGGTTGTTGTCTTTGAAATTCCCGGACTTGATTCCTTTCTCAGAGGTGTTGAACAACTTATAATATGCCGCCACGGCCTTTTCAAGGCTCTCGATAGCCTTGGTATTGTCGCCTTCACGGGCATATGAGGCTCCAAGACCATTATGGATCCAGTAGTCCATGGTGATGGATTTGCCTTCGTTCTCTGATAGCCAGTCGAGTGAGACGGCGATATTCTCCTTATCCCTCCCAAGCAGGTTCAGAAGCACCGCGTATTGGTATTCTGAAAGCATATTCAAGGCACCCTTTTCCTTCAAAGAGGCGAAGCACGCGACAGCCTCAGCATAGTTCTCGGCTTCGAGGTAGCCTTGGGCAGCGGCTCTCAGACTGTCCACAGGATCAACAACTTCCGCTATAGACTCTATATTATCGAGATCTCCGATAACGATCTTGTCGCCTTCCCTGGTGACATCTCCTAGGCTCTCAAAAGCGGAGCTGCCGATGATCAGGGGCACGTTCTGCTTGCTGACCACGAACGCCGGAATGTCTGTCACAAGGATGTGGTCGCCAATCTTCAGCTTCCTGATGACGAAGGCGGCTCCCTTTGAACTGGATCCGTCCGGCAATTTCAAAGTCGTGATTCCTTTGACATCCTCATCATGGATGTACCCGTTCTCGTAAAGGAACAGGTAGGTGGTCGTGGACATGCTCACGAACCAGTTCTCCTCGGTGTAGAAGGTGCGTACGCCGACCCCGTTGACAGAGGTCTCAATAGTGTACTTGCCGTCCTCTCCAGCGGGCTGGAGAGTCACGACGCTTTGGGCATGAAGGGATGAGACCGCCAGGATGAATGCCCCGAGAGTGGAGGCCAGCGATAAGGCTTTCATGACTAAATGACTGTGTTTCTGATCTTCTCAGCCTGAGCCTCACGATAGGCTTCCAGTTTATCTGAGACAGCTTTGTCGCCAAGGGCGAGGATCTCAGCGGCGAGGATGGCGGCGTTCTTGGCACCTCCGATAGCTACAGTGGCCACTGGTATTCCGGTGGGCATCTGCACCATTGAGAGCAGGGAATCCAATCCTCCGAGGTTCTTGGTGGCCATAGGTACCGCTATAACCGGAAGGGTGGTAAGTCCAGCGGCTACTCCTGCCAGATGTGCGGCTCCGCCAGCTCCGGCTATGACAACTCCGAAGCCCCTGTCTTTCAAGGCTTTGGTATATTCGAACATTAGATCGGGAGTCCTGTGGGCGCTAATGACCCTCTTCTCGTATTCAATGCCGAAATCCTCCAGAATCCCGAAGGCTCCGCTCATAACCTCGAGGTCGCTTGTGGACCCCATAATGATGGCGACTTTCATGATCTATGATTATTTAAACGTTTGTCCAATGGATAGTTATGCCGTCTTTCTCCATGCCCCTGAACCATGTCATCTGCCGTTTGGCGAACTGATGGATGGCATTGGACAGGAGTAATCTCATCTCGTCATAAGTCAGGATACCCAGGACGTGCTGGGTGACGAATTTGTACTCGAGGCCGTAGTACATGAGGTCCTCGGGGCGGATCCCGCTCTCAATGAGACCTTTAACTTCCTCAATCAGACCGCTCTTCAGCCTGGCGTCAAGCCTTTTGTCGATCCTCTCGTTTCTCTCTTCACGGCCAACCAAGGTACCGATGTAATATGGCTTCTTAGGCAGGAAACAGCTCTTCTGGACGGGGTTGTCTTTCTCGTACATGGCGACTTCCAAGGCCCTGATCACTCTTCTCTTGCTTTGGAGGACTCCCTCGCCCGGAAGGGGACCCAACTCTGCCAGCCTCGCTATGAGTTCCTCGATGTCATATTGTTCCAGCTCTGCCCGAAGTTCCTCGTTTGGAGGAACCTGTGGCAGGGAATATCCGCACGTGGCCGCCTCGATGTATAATCCGGTTCCGCCGCACAGGATTGGTATCCGTCCCCTGTCCCTAATGTCTTTATATGCTTTCTCGAATGCTTCCTGCCATTGGTACAGGTCAAATCTGCTCCCCGCCGGAACGATGTCAATCAGATGATATGGCACATCCCCATACTCATCCAGATCCTTCCCCGTCCCGACATCCATGCCGCGATATACCTGTCTTGAATCAGCAGATATTATCTCGGCCACCACGTCCGTGGAAGCTGTCCCCTCCGACAACGCCTCGCTTCGCTCGGCGCTCTGCGATTCACCCCCCCTGGCCCCCCGGTGGGGGGAAATGTTCCCAAAGCCTTCGGCTTCGGGGCCCTGCGCCTCCCGTTCGTCGCATCGCTCCTCACTTCGGCGCGCCGGCTGAAGCCGGCTGTCGCTAGCGGCAAGAGAGGTTATACGGTGAGCTAAGTCTACGGCGTATCTCGTCTTTCCCGATGCGGTGGGACCGAGGACGACGATAAGGTCGATGGCGCCGGAAAGATATTCGTTCAGAACAGATTCGACGTCAATGACTTCCGGCTCCGGCAGAGGTGCCGGGGGAGGAATCGGAATCGCTTCCCGCAATTTGTTCTGACGGTTCCTGGCCATGTCAATCAACCCTTTCCATTTCCCGCCGGATATCCTTCTCCTTGATAGTCGCCCTCTTGTCAAACACCTTCTTGCCTCGCGCCAAAGCGATCACAAGTTTGGCATATCCCTCATCATTGATGAACAGTTTGACCGCGACTATGGTGAGACCTTTTTCCTTGACAGCCTGATGGAGATGCCGGAGCTCCTTTTTGGTGAGGAGCAGCTTCCGGTCCCTGAGAGGCTCATGCTGCCCCCATGATCCCCAGAAATACTTGGCGACATTCAGTCCCTTGACAAACAGCTCGTTCCCCACGAAATAGCAGAATGAGTCCACCAAAGAGACCTTGCCCATCCTGATGGACTTGATCTCCGTC
>JAFROA010000381.1 GCA_017429885.1 Bacteroidales bacterium
GGATGCAGGGATCGGGCTGATAACCCAGCTCGCACAGGGCATCGCGGATTCCCTCCCGGTGCTCCTCCAGAATATCCCCCAGATAGTCATAAATATCGCAGGGATAATAAACGACAACGCCCCGAAGCTCCTAATGGCCGGGCTCAATGTCATAGTGACCCTGGGGAGAGGCATCATACAGGCCATCCCGACCCTCATCCAGGAATTTCCCAAGATCGTGGAGGCTATATTCGCAGTATGGCAAGCCATTAACTGGGTGAGCCTCGGAGGAAGCCTTGTGACCGGGATAAAGAACGGGATAGCGGCCGCAGGGAAGGCGATCCCCCAGGCGCTTAAGAATATCGGCCAGACCGCAACAAATTTCTTTAAGCAGATAAATTGGGCTAACGTCGGGACATCGGTGATCACCCTTCTGAAGGGCGGCATCGTGAACGCCGGGAAGCTTCTTCCCGCAGCGTTCAAGGCGCTCGCTCAGCTCGGGATCAACGCCTTCAAGTCGATCGACTGGCCTGGCGTTGGGAAGGCGGTCATCAACCTCTTAATCAACGGGATCAAGGCAGCGGGGAGCCTCCTTGTCTCGGCGATCAAGGGCATTATCACGAACGCATTCCCGGCGATCGCCGGGCAGGTGATGAGCCTCGTGACCGGCGGAAGCGGAAAAGGGAAAGCCAAGGGCGGATTCACTTCAGGACCCACGCTTGCAGGGGAAGGCGGGCGGCAGGAAGCCGTCATTTCCTTCATGCCGACGGAGCGGGGCGCGAACCTCCGGTACTGGATGGAGGCCGGGCGGAGGCTCGGGGCTGAATCCGAGCTTCAGAGCCTTATGGGCTCCGAGGATCACGCCACCCGGCGGAGCAGCGTGATAGGCGAGACCCTGAGGGGGCTTTCCGGGATCGGCACATCCAATAAACAGGTCGGGAACAATGAATACTCCCCCACCATCGTTTACAACCCCACCCTCAATTTCTCCGGGAACAACGTAAGCCGTGAAGAGGTGACACAGGCGGCGAAGATGAGCCAGCGGGAATTTGAGGCGATGGCCAACAAGTGGGTCAAGAACGGTAACCGGGTCAAGTTTGCCCCGGCATGAGGTTAAAAGCTAATGGCATCCACATATACCACGATCCAGGGCGACGCCTGGGACTTAATCGCCTGGAAGCTCTGGGGTGATGAAAAGTACATGAAATGGCTCATTGAAGCCAACTGGCGCAACATTGAGACTCTTGTGTTCCCTGCAGGCGTCGTTCTAACTGTCCCGGATCTTCCGAAGGAGGCGACCGAGGACAAGCCCTTCTGGAGGGCTGACGATCCGGAGGAAGAGGACGATTATTACGAATATTCCGAAGGGGATGCGGACACCGAGGACGAGGATGAGGGGACCGACGAGGACCTGAACGACAACGAGTCCGAGGATGATGACGAAGAGGATCCGGAAGACGACGAAGAGGATCCGGAGGAGTAAGGCATGGGGCTTGCAAGGCGGGTCAAGACTGATATAGGGTTCAACGGCGAAGAGGCCACGGGGATGCTGGACGGCTACGTCGAGAGCGTGACTTATGAGGACGTGGCGAAGGATTCCAGCGACACCATTGACATCCAGCTGCAGAACATCAATATGAGGTGGCTCGATGACTGGTTCCCCGCCAAAGGCGACCGGATGCGGGTGAAGTTCACCTTCCAGAACTGGAACGGGGAGGGCGAGGATTTTTCCGTGTTTTGCGGATCCTTCGTCCTGGACGACATCTCCTTTTCGGGCAATCCCCAGACGGGGAAGCTTTCGGGCCTTGCGCTCCCGGCGAATGCCTCCTTCGTGACGCTGGAACGGTCAAAGATCTGGAAGAAGATCACCGTGAAGAAGATAGCGAGGACGATAGGTCGGCGGTACAGGATGACGCTCACGTACAACGCCCCGAACATCACGGTCGCTATGCTTGAGCAGTCCGTGGAGACCGATTCCGCATTCCTTTATAAGCTCTGCGAGACTTACAACCTCGGGATGAAGGTCTATAACAACAAGCTCGTGATCTATGATCCAGGGCAGATGGAGCGGAAGGCGTCCGTGGCGACGCTTACCCCGAAGTCCTTCGTCAACAGCGCTTGGGAGTTCGACGACACCCTGACCGGGATCTACAACGGAGCGAGGATCTCATTCAAAAAGAGCGAGAACAGCACGAAGACCAAGACCATATACCTCGGGAAGGTCAAGGA
>JAFROA010000382.1 GCA_017429885.1 Bacteroidales bacterium
GACAAGATAGATGTTGAACCTATCCTTCATGGATTTCAGCGGCTCGGTAGAGAACAAGTCCAGGACTGCCTGCTCAGCGGTCTTCTTGAATGTCCCGTTGGAGATGAGCCTGTCGGAGAAACCATCACCGGTGATGACTAAGTCAACTCCTTTGCCCTTGGTCGCTTTCTGCAGTTGGGTAACTTTCCCGTCTTGAGTGTAGCTTTTCGACTCATAGTGAGAGACAGTCGTCTTGAGTTCCTTTTGCAGGAAGGCAACTGCATTGTTGAGATATTCTCTTGAGTTGTCAAAAAGGGTAGTGTAAACCACAGTTTGATCTGGTCCTATAATGACGATACAGTTCTCAAGGGGGTGAGGATACATAGCAGCTCCCATTTTCGCATAAAATGGTGCTCCACCAGGATACTCATCGTACAGGTGTCTGATGAATGAGTCCCAGGTCGCACCTGTTTTATTAAGGACACTCTTGAATAACTCGTCCCGTTCATCCCTACTGGAGATCTCGCTGCTGTTATTGTCGAAATAAGTGATGATTCCTAAACCTTTACTCTTGCCTGTCTTATACAGTGTGGCCAGTTGTGCAAGGCAATCAACGGCATCACCAGACTTTGGATTCATGTTGAACAGCACCGTGTACTGGTTTTTACTGAATTCTGTCTCGATGTCAAGCTCTTTGCCAGAGAGCGTGGTGATCTTGGGACTCCTGGGAATAGGAATCTTTGACTTGCGGAGATTGTCCATTGTGAAATTGTTGCCCCAGAATACGTTAGGCCATAATCTCCAATAATTATCCATCTTTGCCACAGTTGTGGGAATGGAGCCGGAGAGGTTGTTTAGGGAAAGGTCAAGTTCCTTCAAGTTGATGAGGCTACCAAGCGATGCCGGTATCGACCCGGATAGTTTATTGCTCTGTAGATTCAACTCTTCCAATCCTGTGATCTGACCGATTCCCTCAGGAATCTTTCCAGTCAGATTGCAACCGCGGAGGGACAGCTCCTTCAAGTTTTTGAGATTTAATATATCAGAAGGAAACGTCCAGGAACTAAGAGGAATGTGAACCAAGACTAATGCTTCCAGGCTTTGGATCTTGTAGATGGATTTTGGTACGGTCCCGGAAACGGTATAAGTCCAGAGAGTCAAATTTTTAAGTTTTTTCAGGTTCCCTATTTCTGAAGGAAGTGGATAGCCCTCAGTGGGGATACCGCTAGGATTGATCATCTTGAATACTTCCAATTCAGTGAGATCCGCTATCTCTTTTGGAATCTGACCTTTGAGATTATCGTCATTTATCCACACGCTTCGCACGTGTTTGCCATCAGGAGTCATCTCGATGCCTCTCCACAACTCCAAGGGTTGGTCCGAGCACCAATTCTGCTTAGTGAAGTCATCCCAGTTGTTTCCGTTGTTCGCATTGAACAACTTTATCAAAGCGGCCTTTTCCTTAGCCTTGTATGCCGCTTCCGTGACGGTGACCTTGCATGTGGCGGTCTTATCACCTGCCTTGGCGGTTATCGTGGTTTCTCCGATCGCAAGTCCTTTGATAACTCCGTTTTCATCGACAGTGGCTATATTCGTGTCGGAGGAGGTCCACTCAACCTTGACCTCGGGATCCTCGGTGTCAACTTTGGCGGTAAGGGTGGTCTCGCCTTCTTCCTCGATTTTCGCTGTAGTCTTGTTCAAGCTGATGGAGTTGATCGGATAAGATACTGTCACCTCGCATGTGGCTTTTATTGAGCCTGCGGTGGCGGTGATGGTCGCTTTTCCCTTACTGATAGCTGTGACCTTTCCATTGTCCACCTTGGCGACACTCTCGTCGCTGGATGACCATGTGATGGTCTTGTCATCAGCATCATTGGGCTCGATTGTGGCGGTTAGCGTCAGGACTTCTTTGGTGTCCATCGAGGCCGAGGTTTTGTCAAGCTTGACTGATGAAACCCCCTTCGGGGTCACAGTGACTTCACAGGTGGCATTCCTGCCGCTCACCGTCGCGGTGATTGTGGCAGTTCCTACCGCGACCGCATTCACAGTCCCATTATTCACCGTCGCTACGGAAGAGTTGGAACTGGACCAAGTCACTGCCTTTACAACGGCATTTGTTGGGCTGACTGAGACGGTCAGGTTGGCCGAGCCTCCTTTTGCGATGGAAAGTGTGGACTGGCTCATCGAAACACTTGCGACTTCCACAATCGGCTCCTCCTTCGGGCCGCATGCGGCGATAAGAAGTGCCAGGGTGGTTAGAATGAGTAGATAAGTTTTTTTCATGGATATAATTTTGTTCAACTTCAATTTGAAAGATTCTTCGCTTCGCTCAGAATGACACTTTACCGTCCTTCCAAGACCTCCTTCCATGTCTTATTGACACGGATAGGAGGGACGTGAACAGGAACCTCGTCGTCGTCGACTTCGACTATACTCCTGGTGGACACCTTGGTAGGATGGGCCTTGTCCCAGGTCTTGAAGGCGTTGTAGTCGTACTTCCAACTTTCTCCCTCGGAGAGTTTCATGATCCTCGTGTAGATCTGGGAACGTGAAGGAGCGTTGAATGTGGAATATTTGTAGCTGTCGTTCATGACACTCTGCTCGGTGGGTCTCCAGACTCCTGACCAGAATGTGTCACCTCCTTCATAGACTCCGATATTCTCTGACGCGAAGTCGCTGTCGCCGATGAACTGGCTCCAAGGAACCTGGGACTTGGTGGGTGTCACGGAAATATTCTGGTACCAGTTCCACTTTTGAACCTTGTTGATGTAAGCTATCTCGCCGGAGGTAACTTCTCCTTGGTAGATGTAGCCGTACTCATCCGCCAGTTTGCCGAGTCCGTGGCCTCCGACCTCGTGGACAACTGTGTTGGCGAGACTGGACAATCCGCCTGACACGGAGAAATCCTTGTAGGTGACCCAGGCGACGGAGGCTCCGCCAGCATAGATGTTGGTGTTGTCAGGATTGAGCATGTAACATGTGCCGCCATCCCGATAGCTGTTCATCAGAACCAGCACAATGACATTGTCCATCTTGGAGTCACCGACAGCCACCTTGGCGTATTCCAGGACTTTGCTATTGTTTCCTCCGACAGCCGACCCTGCACCGAAGACGCCGCTGAATGCGGTTGAGCAGCCGCTGAAATATTCATCATTCTTGGAGACGGCCTCGACCATGTAGACGTTGAAGCGGTTCTTCATGGATTTCATCGGCTCGACACTGAAGAAGTCGTTCATGGCCTGATTGGCAGCCTTTTCGAAAGTGCCGCTTGTCAAATCCTTGTCGGAGAAAGCGTCGCCGGTGATGACCAGGTCGATTCCCTTGCCTGTGGAAGCCTTATGCAACTGTGTGTACTTCTTGTCTCTTGCGTAACTCTTTGACTCATAATGTGTCATGGAGACATTAAGAACTTTTTCGAGGTACTTCAGGGCATTTTCCACATTCTTTTCCTGGTCTGAGTCAACCAGTGTGGTGTAGTCGACGGTGCCGTCAGGTCCGATGATAACTATCTGGTTGATACTGCCGTAAGGGAATATACCATCACCGCTTATCGCATAGAACGGAGCTTCTTCTGTGGGGGTGCCGTCATTCATGTGCCGGATAAAGGATTCCCATTCCGCTCCAGATTTTTTCAGCTCATCTTTGAACAGCTGGTCCCTCTTGGAAAGATCTGGCTCTTCGTGAGAGTTGTTGTCGAAATATGTCAAGACTCCAAGTCCCTTGCTCTTTCCCTTTTTGTAAAGGTTCTCGAGGGCTGTGAGATATTCGGTCACCTCGGTAAAGTCGGCTGCCACATCGAACAGGACAGTGTACTTGTTGCCTTTGATAAACTCTTCTATGTCAAGGTCTCTCCCTGATATTGTCTTGACTTTCGGTGAGATCGGTGCGGGTATCTTCGATTTGCGGATGTCATCTTGTGTGAAGCTGTTGGATTCGACTATTCTGCCCCAAATCAAAGGGAATCTCTTGATATTGGCGAGAGACGCCGGCAAGGTACCGGATAATTTGTTGTAAGTTAACTCGAAATTCTCGAGATTGACCAGACCTGAGTAAGACGGTGGCACCGTCCCGGTGAATCCATTGATTCCGAGGTTAAGCCAAGTCAAATTCGACAGGTTGCCGAGCTCTGCCGGCAGCGATCCGGACAGATTGATATCGTTCAGCTGGAGGTAAGTGAGGCTAGTCAAATTACCTATCGAGGAAGGCAGAGCAGCCTTGTCCATAAACTTGGTTCTGGTAATTGATAGTGTTTCAAGATTGGGAAGAGAAAACAGCTCTTCGGGGAGTTTCCCTGTCAGAGGGTAATCATACATGACTATCGATTTCAGTTTCTTCAGGTTGCCAAATTCCTTCGGAAGCGGTCCAAACGCGCTTTTTTGCATACCGTATGACATCTCTTGAGAGCTCCAGATGCTGAAAGACTCAAGTTCCGTCAGGTCTCCTATTTCCTTAGGGATTATCCCGAGGGCGCCCCGGATACTCAACCCTTTCACATGAGTCCCGGTCGGATCCATACTCACGCCTTCCCAAGCACTGGAGACCTGTCCGTCCGAACCCCAGTTCTCATGTTCCTGCCAGTGGTCCTTGTTGGCGTTATAGAAAGCCATGAGAGCCGCCTTTTCCTTGGCCATATAATCTGGTTCGACCACGGTTACTGTGGCTGTGGCACTTCTTTGCGCATTCACTACAACTCGTACCTCCGTCGTACCGGGACCCACGGTCACGAACGATCCGTCATCTACAACGGTACCATCCTCAAGAACTATGGGATTTAAGATTTCGCCGTCTTCGAAACCCCAGTTCATAAATTTGACTTTAGCGTCTTCAGGATACACTGTGGCGGTAAAACGGACAGTATCCCCTTGGAAAGCCGTGATCTCCGCCGGCTCGATTGTCACTGATTCCAGTATGACAACAACAACTTGCACTGCGCACTCGTCTTTCTTGCCCCCCGATTCCGCGGTGATAGTCGCATAACCACTATTGATTCCCGTCACGACACCGTTTTCGTCCACGGTCGCTACCTTCTCGTCACTGGATGTCCATTTGATGGTTTTGTCCGTCGCATTATCGGGTTTCACAGTGACAGAAACCTGTCCGGTCCTGCCCTCATAGACAACCAAGTTGCCTTTGCTGAATTCGACGGACGATACCGGGATTATGGTTTTCGTGACAGTCACCTGGCAGGTGGCGGATTTGCCACCCGCGGTGGCGGTTATCGTGGCGGTACCTTCGGCGACACCAGTGACTGTGCCACCTTGGACAGTAGCCACAGAGCTGTTGGAGCTGGACCATGTCACAGTCTTGTCTGTAGCGTTGCTGGGTGCTACTGTAGCGTTA
>JAFROA010000383.1 GCA_017429885.1 Bacteroidales bacterium
TCATATACGTTGATTGCTTTCTTGTCTTCCATGACTACAAAGGTACATCCTTCCTCCGAATCTACCTCTATAGTCAAACATTTACATCATATCAGACACGGAAATTTGCAAGTGTCCCCTATTCTCTATCAAAAAGATCTTACGGGGAGGACATTCCTGCTGCCGGAAATGACAGAACAGAAGGTGAAAAACATAATAAAAGGCAACCTTAGGACTTCTTTCATCGATAAGGCGGAAGAAGACAAAAAGATGAACAATCTTTACAATAGGGTTATGGTCTATATGAACGAGAAGAAACCTTTTCTTGACCCTGATTTCCACATGGAAGATATGGCTGAGGAGATGTATTCGAATAAACTGTATTTGTCACGGACCATTAACATCCTGTCAGGCAGGAACTTCCGTCAGTTTATAAACTATCATCGCATACAGTACGCCATCTCTTTATTCAAGAAAGATCCAAGGCTGAAGGTGGGTGAGGTGGCAACGATGTCGGGATTCCATTCCTCTGTGTCATTCAATATGGCCTTTAAAGTAAATATGGGAAAGACACCAACGGAGTGGTTGGGGGAGCATACGTTTGAAAGGTGACATAGTTTTTCTATATTTGTCATCAGATAGACTCAATTATTCCGTTATGAAAAGATTTATCATTACCCTTCTTGCATGTGCCATGGTGTTCACAACGGTCGGAGCTCAGAGCAGGAAAGCGGTCAAGCAGGCCAAGAAAGACACCAAGATTGAGGTGAAGCATCTCAAATCAGAGGGCTACAAATCTTTGGACAACATCAAGCTTGAAGATGCGGTCAACGGTTATCTGACTTCCAAGTATTCGACGAGAAACGCCGTCGAGGTCATAGGGAAGGCCACGGATAAGGATCTTAATGTCGCCAAGGCGGAGGCAAGGTCAGACGCTCTTTACGGGTATCCCGACGAGGATGTCGTGGACTCATTCTTTGTCTATAAGAAGACAAGGGGGAGATACGAAGTGGTTTGCTACGCCGCTGTCAAGGGGCGTTCGGCGAAAGATGCCTCTAAGGACCGGACACAGTCACGCAGGCGTTCTGAGGGCACTGAGGCCGCTATAGCGAACGCCAGGGCGGATCAGGAAGCCCAGGAGGCTAGAGACAGGGAAAAGAAAGAGGCGAAGCAGGCCAAGGCTAAAGAGAAAAAGGCCCTGAAGAAGGCCGAGAAGGATGCCCAAAGGGCAGATAAGAAAGCTGAGGCGGCTCGCAAGAAGGCAGCTGAGGCTTGGGAAAAGGTAGATGACTATAGATAAGCCTCAATTCCTTTCCAGTAAGATGGAGGTGGCGCCAAAAGCGTCATCTCCTCTTTTTTTACCGGGTGTGTGAAGCGGATTTCCCTGGAGTGGAGGCTTATCCCTCCATCCGGATTGGAACGGGGAGCCCCATATTTGAGGTCACCTTTGATCACACAACCCATAGCGGCTAGTTGGCAGCGTATTTGGTGGTGGCGTCCTGTGAGGAGTTGTACGGAAATGAGAGAATATCTGTCAGTCTTTCCCAAGAGCTGATAGCGCAACCGGGCCTCCTTTGCCCCATTTGCTCCAGCCTTCGCGATGAAACTCTTGTTGATCTTCTCATTCCTTATCAGCCAATCGGTCAACTCTCCCTTCTCATTGGGTGGTGTGCCACAGCATAAGGCCCAATATGTCTTGTGCATGTCCCCGGTTCTGAACATCTCTGACAAACGTGAGAGAGCCTTGGACGTCTTGGCGAAGACGACTATGCCGCTGACTGGCCTGTCAAGACGGTGCGGGATGCCTAAAAAGACCTTGCCTGGCTTTGAGTCCCTCTGGGCGATGTACGCTTTCAGGGTCTCTGCCAGGCATTCGTCTCCGGTCTTGTCCCCTTGGACGATCTCTCCGGGGACTTTATTGAACACAAGGATATGATTATCCTCGTACAGAATCCTCGAAGAGAGGTCCTCGGACTCTCCAGGGCCAAGTCTCCGATATTCCATAATCTTTATTTCTGGATGGGAACCAATGCGAAGGAGGGCATTCCCTTGCAGCAAAGCTTCCCGTTCACCTCAAGCTTCGCGGAGCAGAAGAAAAGCTGTCCACGTCTCTCGTCAAGGCTGGCGGTAACCTCGCACACGTCGCCAGGCTTCACCGAGTTCTTGAAACGGACCTTGTCGATGCCCGCATAGAGGGTGATGTTTCCGGGAATCTCATCCTTTACGAGAATCGCGCAACTCTGTGCCATTATCTCGCAGAGGATCACTCCAGGAACAACAGGATTGCCAGGGAAATGTCCCCTGGTGAAGAACTCGTCCTCCTTGATCGTGTACTTGGAGTGGGCCAGTCCTTGCTCGTCGATATAAGCCTCCTCGATAAGGAGCATGGGCTCCCTGTGGGGAAGGAACTTCTTGATGTCCTCTTTATTAAGTACTTCTGACATTGCTGCTTATGATTAATCCTCACATTTACGGAAAGCGACGCAGGCGTCATGGCCACCGAATCCGAACGAGTCGGAGATGCCTAAGGTGATGTCCGCCTTGACAGCCTTGTTGGGGGTGTAGTCGAGATCGCACTCGGGATCGGGAGTGTCCAGGTTGATCGTGGGAGGGCAGATCCCGTCGCGGATGGCGAGAAGGGTGGCGATTGCCTCAGCTGCTCCGGCTGCTCCGAACATATGTCCGGTCATAGACTTGATCGAGCTTATGTGGGCTTTGTAAGCGAAATCGCCGAGGGCGTTCTTGTAAGCCAGGGTCTCGGCCGCGTCATTCAGTTTGGTGCCGGTGCCGTGGGCGTTGATATAGAGGACATCTTTCTCCTTGTCGAAACCGGCCTCCTCGAGAGCGAGCTCGATGCATCTGGCCTGGGTGGTTCCGTCCGGCCTGGGGGCCGTGGAGTGGTAAGCGTCGCAAGTGTTGCCGTAGCCGACCATCTCACCGAGA
>JAFROA010000384.1 GCA_017429885.1 Bacteroidales bacterium
CTTCCGGGGACGAGGAAAGTATAGTCTCAAGCTCAGCCAAGCTTTGAGAGGGATTCTCCCATACAGGAGATGATTGTATCAATTGTATTCTCATCGCCCACCTCCTCCACGGCCGCCGCCGCTGAAACCACCGCCACCGCTGTGGGAGGTATGACCGCCATAACCACCGCGGCTGCTATGACCACCACTATAGCCACCTCCGCCTGATGAATAAGTGGGCCGAGGCGCTCCGTAAATCGCAGCGGTATGTACATGGTCGGAAATCGAACGACCACTGCCCATAATCGAGGTGAAGGTCTTGTAATCGTATGTGAAAGTCTGCTCAAACAGTTTTGGATCAATATCCTTAAGCTGTTTAGCGACTTTGTCAGCTATTCCATAGAGAGCGGCGTGGACGAGATACTCTTTCCAAAGCCCGGCCTCAATCGTCTCTTTCTGTGAAAGAAGAGTGAAGTCCTCAAGGAATTTCTTGAGCCCCATCACCCGGCGCGCTTGCTCCTGACCGGATGAAGTGAACTTATAATTCCTGTTATAGTACTCTTTCTCTTTGAGGAACGACGAGCCTAATGTCTGAGAGTCCTGGGACCATTGGTACACCTTGCTGGAATTAGCCTTGGCCCAACTTGAGAACTCTTTGTCCTGCAGGACATTATCCTCTCCAGCCGACTCTTTCAAAATATTGAAGAAACGCTTCTGATAGGAATACATACTTGCCGGACTCTTGCCTGTGAACCTGAGCTCTATCTTCCCGCCATCAAGTTCCCTGGAAGGCTCCAGATAACCCTCGTTCACAAGCCTCAAAATAATCGCGAGGGCAAGGTTGTTGTTTTGGTGCTTATCCTCTAGTTTCCGCAATATGAAATCTTCAGCGGCCAGATTGCCCTCAAGAGGTATGTCCCGAAACCACTCAACATTCTTAGGCTTGATTCCCAGAATCTTCTTTTTCTCTCTCTTTGTCAGTTTTCCGGAAGAACGTCTGAAAATCCTGATGAAAGGGAAGACGAAAAGGAAAAACATCACGACCAGCGTGAAGAAACCTGCTAAAACGTCGGTCAAGGTGTCATCCTCCGGATCGTCGGCAAACTTCGCTTTCTTGAGCGCCACATCCAGAACCTCCTGAAAATCACGTTCCTGAATACTGAGAGGTTCAAACAAACCCTTATTGAAGCGAAGCAAGATGATAGCGGAGTCATTTGTCCTGAGAGGCTTGGTGGACTCGTAAACTATCGTGCTGTCAGTGAATGTTGTGGTGCCTTCGAAGCCGAAACCCCAAGCCCGGGTGTTGGTGGTGTCCAGTTGGATACCATTAGCCCGCACGGTCACTTTGATGTGTTGCGGAGGATTACTCATTCCGGGGGAGACAACCTGCAGATGGAGCATGTCATAATCATTGAGAGACTTCATCGCCTTGACCATGCTATAGATGGCGTAGAAGACACGGTCCCCCCTTGGCGCGATACCCCAACACAACTCCACACCCTCATCCTTATGCACTATCCCGGATTTCCCCGCCTTCTCGTCGAGAGTCTTATTGATGTCCCATTCCCCGATATCCTCAAGCCGCTTGCCGCTATCACCATCAAGAACGGTTAAACCGGGAATAATGATATCCCCGAGGTTCTCGCGGACAAGGTACCACTCCGTTATGTCGGGGCCTGTGTTGATGTCCCATCACTCATCGAAAATGGCTGAACCCTTTTCGGAGAGCTTTATTGTTATGTCCACGTCACGGATCTCCTGCTTCTGGGCGAAAAGCCCAAGAGGCAGCGCCAGTAACGTGGCAATAACCAAAAACTTTTTTCTCATAGGTCTTAAGGTCATTAATTGTCATACTTACCATCAAGTACATCACGGACCGCCTCCAGATAACCAAAGCCGTTCAGACGGTCGGGAAGAAGATAGCTACCTTCCACCCACTCGTTCCATGCGTTGATCATCATGAAACGCGGCTGATCCGGATGCGTGTTGACATATTCCTTAGCCTTGGCGAGGAAAGTGGCGAAAGACTGTGGTGTGTTATGCCAACGGGTGACATGTTCGGGGCCCTTTGCCGGGAAACGGGGAGTATCGTCCCACCCGATTGACACACAAGGGAATACAGGAATATCGAACGCCTCATCCATCTGCTTGCGTATCTCGATGGCCTCAGCTCCCTGGACGATGTAGTC
>JAFROA010000385.1 GCA_017429885.1 Bacteroidales bacterium
GACGCGCTCTCGCGGTTGGTGATGGATTTTGTGATCTTTAGTTGCCTCATATATCTTTACAAAAAACAATTCCCGGCAAGGCTACGACCGCCCTGCCGGGAATGTTCGATCAGTAGCCGAAGCTTATTCCTTTCCGAAGCCGAAGAAAGCCTTCCTGCCGTTGGCGGTGACGCCTTCGATGTAAACAGACCTCTTGGCGGCCTTGGCGATGTCAATGACATCCTGAGGTTTGGAGACAGGCTGGTCGTTGACATAGGTGATGATAAGTCCCTCTGTCGCTCCGGCCTCGAGCATCTTGCCGCTGCCGACAGAAACCACCTGCACACCATGGCTCAGGCCGAGTTTCTCAAGAGTCTCCTTAGGAGCCTGCTTCAGGGTGGTCCCATAGAAAGCGATCTCTCCGTCTCCCACCACAGTTCCGTTCTCGGTGCTGCTGCCCTGGAACGTCACGTCGAGAGTCTTCTCCTTTCCGTCACGGATCACCGTGATGGTGGACTTGTCGCCAGGATGGAAGGAATTGACCTTGACCTGCACCTCTGATCCGTTCTTCACTTTCTGACCGCCGACGGCGACAATGACATCACCCTTCTGGATGCCGGCTTTGTCAGCCGCTCCGCCTTTGACAACCTCATCAATATATACGCCTTCCAGCGAAGAAAGTTTCAATTTTTTCAACATGTCGTCCGTTGACTCGTACTTGAGGTTCTTGGCGAGGGCCTCAGAGAGGTCAATCATCTGAATTCCAAGCACGGCGCGCTTGACGGAACCGAAGTCGATGAGGTCACCGACCACCTTCTTGACGATATTCGCGGGAACAGCGAATGAATATCCTGAATATGACCCGGTCTGGGAGACAATGGCGGTGTTGATGCCCACCAGCTCACCGGTCTTGTTGACAAGGGCGCCACCGGAGTTGCCGGGGTTGACAGCCGCGTCGGTCTGGATGAAAGACTCGATCTGGAGAGTGTTCTTCTCCCTTGGGTCATGACCCATCTGGCGGCCCTTGGCGCTGACGATACCGGCGGTGATGGTGCCGCGGAGCTGGTAGCCCATGGGGCTTCCAACGGCGAGTACCCACTCGCCCAGCCTGAGATTGTCGGAGTCACCGAAAGGAAGGGTAGCGAGACCCTCGGCGTCGATCTTGATCAGGGCGACGTCAGTGGCCGGATCGGTACCGATCACGGTGGCGTCATAAGTCTTGTTGTTGTTCAGGGTGACCTGGATCTTGGTGGCGTTGGCCACAACGTGGTTGTTGGTCACGATGTAACCGTCCGGGCGGATGATAACGCCCGAGCCGCTGCCCTGGACCTGCCTGGACTGGGGAGCGCTCTCCCCGAAGAAGAAGCGGAAGAACGGGTCATCCATCTGATACTGCTGGGTGGCGGTCACTTCCACATAGACTACAGCCTCAACTGCCGCCTCGGCGGCATATGTCAAATCAGGATAATCAGATTGTGCCAGATTGACAGTCTTTGTGACTGTGTTCGAGACAGGACCCGACACATTGTCCGACCCGCCGTTAACGGTGGCGGCTTTCAGCACACCGTAGGCCGCCAGCACGCTAAGCAGCACTGACAGCACGACTGTGATAATACTTTTCTTCATTACTGACATATTGTTACTTTTAAAAATATTCCGGAAGAGGTATTTTTCAAATAAGATGCCACGGAGTGAAAGGTTTTTCGAGGAATATTACTATATTTGTGATTGGCGCTGGATGAAACGGCGCCGC
>JAFROA010000386.1 GCA_017429885.1 Bacteroidales bacterium
AACGCTTGTCTGTTATGAATCTATCCTTCGGACGCTGTGAGGGATCGAGTCTGCCTTTCATAAGTTGCGACATCCAGATCGCATCCAGATCCGCAAACTCTCCCTTCGGTTTAAAGCCATAATAATAATTATACCGATAAATATCGATAGAAGACAGATTGCCCCACGCATTATAATTAAAGAACCTGATGAAATCCGGATTCTCCCTGCCCCAAATCATCTTAAGCAAATAGTTCCCCGAAGATCCATAAACCACATATTCTTCTCCTTCATGCTCTCCAGGTGCGGTTCCGCCTGGCACCCATTCCCCGTAAGCCTTTTTAAAGCCTAACTTCTTAGTGCGAGTGATAACCACATTCCCTTTCAGATTGTTCCATTGAACATCAGTTTTCTTGAACGCCTGCCTGACAGCCACATCCAGTTCATCGTCCGTGTATTTCTGCGCGGAGACTGACAATGATACCAGCAACGAGGCCAGTACTAATAACAATTTCTTAGTTTCCATATTCATCATTTAAAACAACCTTGTCAAATTTGCCGGGTTCTTTCGGTGCACCATCTTTTAGCCTAGTCCAAGCGCCCTCAACTTGTTCCAATCCATTTAAAGGCCAGCTGAATGTCAATGTGAAACATTCGTTCCCGTCTTTAGAGATCAGATCCAGAGTCCAATCAGCCCCATGATACGCATCAATCAGACCGTTTTTAAAGAATACACGTTTGGAAGGCTTAGAAAGATCCCTATAATACCCTGACACGGAATCATCCGGATTGCCTTCTCCGCTTATCTTCAGAACCATCTCTATATCACGAGTTTTTCCGTTCCCTGTTATCTTCCCGGTGAAATACTTCATGTTTGAGGCTGGATTTCCATCGTCCATGTCTTCCATGTCCAAGGTTAAGGCCACCGGGATTCCATACAGACCTTGAGGTGAATCAGGGTCTTCCTCGTCATCGTGACCAAAATTGACAACATATTCTCCTTTTAAATTATCAACTTTTTCCATTGATTCAGGCAGTTTGAACTGGAACTCCGGTGGAAACCAATCCTGACTCTCTTCTTCCTCAAGATGAAGAGACTTGGTTTCTCCTTCCACGACAAAACCCTGCAGCGAGTATTTGTAGCTTGCTCCCCTTTCTTTATAGAAACCTCGAACCTCGTTTCCGCCCACCCCAGGACCATTAACCCATAAGTTCATGTCGATTTTTCTGGAATTATTCCCGGATCCTATCTTGCCGCTATACTCATACTGCTTTACAAGCGGAGAGATCATTCCTGGGTATTTGAACTTTTCCTCGGCAGTTTTATGATAACCTCCTATCATGGTGGCGGCATACAACGAGCCCGACTCACCATAATCCATGTACTTGACGATAAATGACTCTTGTTTGGCTCCATTTTCTCTGACACCGACAAGGGAATATATATCCAATCCCTCGTCATCATGTGATAAGCTAAGGTTAGGCTCAGAATCGAATGACGAGTTTGAGAGAAAACTCTCGATACCGTCCACGGCATTTTTTCCTAGCAGTTTGGTGAGCCTGGCCTGCAACTCAGGAGATGATGACAGGCTCTCGACATGGGTACCGAGGTGCTCGAAAAACCACTCATGAAGGGCCTTGGCATCATCATAAGGGCTGTCATCGACACCTCTTGTCCTAAGAATAAGAAAAGCTAAAAGGACAAGCGCCACAACTCCGGCCAAAGCTCCATACAGCCACTTCTTTGATGGCGCATTATTGGCATCAAGGATTTCTTCAGAGCGAACCGCCGGGGAAGCTTCTGGTTTCTCCTGTTTAGCTGGCGACTCCGGTTGTGTCCGCTGTTCTGGTTCAGGCTGCGGAACTGGTTCTTCCACAATAGTTTCCGGCTCTGGATCCGGGTCTGGTCTCAGACGCTCGTGACATATCGGGCAAATAACAGAGTCCTCTGGAATCACTTCACAGCACACAGGGCAGCGGAACTCATGCTTGGGTTCGATCCAAGTACCGCAGTACTTGCATTTCTTAGCAACAGCCAGTATCTCTTTGCCACAGTTTGGGCAGATCTTCATTTCAGGCATATCTCACTTATTTTCAAGAAAATAATGACGAGGCAACTCCCACAACGGCCCCAATAACAGCTACGATGATAATGACATCTATAATTGATAGGATGAATCCGGCGACAGCAATTCCACGCGGCCTTTTGAAAAGTCCAAAGAAAGAGAACAGAGCGCCGAGGAACCAGATAATCCAGTTCACTCCTGGCACCCAGCAGAAGATTGCCGAGATCAAGGCGAGTACAAAACCAGCTGTACCAATTCCGTTTGAGCGGCTGGAGACAGTGTTATTTATCACTATCGGCTGACTGAATCTTTGCTCCGTCGGCCGAGCCATGACAGTGATAGGTGATTGGGGTTCAGGCTTTACCGTAACAGGTTTTGGCTCTTCTTCAAGCCATTCACCACAATGTTTGCATTTTTTTGCTCCGGCGAGTATCTCCTCACCGCAATAAGGACAGTTTTTGGTCTCGTTCATAATGCCAATAATTAGAGAGAAGAGTTAATGTGTAAATAACGGCATTATACGAATAAAACTAAGGTCCAAACAAGGTTCTTTTGAACCCGGCCGCCAAATAGGCGCACGGCTATGATGATTGGAGCCTGGTTTAAGTCCACTCGCTGTGCGCCACAGGCCGATATCAGACATTGGCGCACAGCAACATAGCATGTAACGGGTCACAACCGACATCACCGTGCGCCAATTTGGCGAAGCATCATGCACAGGTTTGGTGGGACGTCATGTGCCGGTTCGACGAAATTTCATATATTTGTAAATATGGTAGTGTTGATAACTGGCATCTCATCCGGTTTCGGCCGGGCTATGGCCCAGAGGCTCTCAGCCGAGGGTCACACGGTCTATGGCACGCACCGCAATGCCGGGGAACGGATCCCAGGAGTGACTTACCTCAAGTCCGATATTACCGACGAAGA
>JAFROA010000387.1 GCA_017429885.1 Bacteroidales bacterium
ATCACGAAGGAAAGTATGGCGCAATCAAAGAAGATGAGCAAAAGATCAAGCGATACTTCTCATTAAAGCCAATAAAGGATACCGTGGTTTGTTTTTGCAACAATGAGCAACTTAAAACTAGAAATGAGTTCCTTTCAGCGCTTCTAGCTGAGGGGGTCAATAATGCCAAAGCTCTCAATTCCAAGGCAAAAGAAATTGACTCTTTCTTCACTGATATCCTTCACTCATCTGATTATCATGGCATTTTCTCAAACCAAGCTAATGTGCAGTGTGAGAATGAGATAGCCCTTATTGAGTATGAGCTTCCTAGCAGGGATGATCTTTCCTGGGTGAAAGAGTACAAGTATGTCCAGAGAGACAATACTATCAAGGAGATAATGCTGCCGGAAGCAACCATAGTTAAGATGTATGAGAATCTCATTTACTCCATTTGCATGCGCTCGATCTATGAATTGTGTTTATCAAAGAGAGCCGATGAGATTAAATCAATTGTGTTCAATGGCTTTGTCTCTGCAATCAATAAGGCCAATGGTTTAAAAGAGAGAAGATGCATCCTGTCGCTGCAGGTGTCTAAAGAGAAGTTCCTGCAGGTCGATTTGACCAATGTTGACCCAAAGATATGCTTCAAATCTCTCAAAGGTGTCTCTGCTGCACGTCTAATTGATATTTCTCCAGTTCAACCAGTCTTAACCTTCAACAAAAACGACAGGCGTTTTATTCAGGGCAAAGATGTCCAGATGGACTCTGGGACCAATTTGGCTTCAATGGACTGGGAAGACTTTGAGCACCTGGTACATGAGCTTTTTGAGATGGAATTCGCCAGTAATGGTGGAGAGGTGCGCATTACTCAGGCCAGCCGCGATGGTGGTGTCGATGCCATTGTATTTGACCCCGATCCTCTTCGTGGCGGAAAGATTGTTATCCAAGCCAAGCGTTACACAAATACTGTTGGCGTCTCGGCCGTCAGAGATCTATACGGAACAGTCATCAACGAGGGAGCCAATACCGGTATCCTGATTACTACTTCTGACTATGGTCACGATTCCTACGAGTTCGCCAAAGACAAACCAATTAAACTCCTAAATGGAGGGCATCTCCTTGCTCTCCTTCATAAGAATGGCAAGGAAGGATACATCAATATTCAAGAAGCCAAGAACAATTTGTCCTTGACTTGAGTAACGTTTTTTAGGAAAAGGATAGTCTTGCCTTGAACTGATACGGCAAGGCGGACGGCCCGAAGCGAACTTAGGAGAACGGACGTTGGGAGCGAGAGACGGGTGGCGAGAAGCGGAGCGTCTGTCTGAGGGCCGGCAGGCCCGAGTTAGCGAAGCCGCCAGCCCGACCGATGCGAGTAGTCCGGGCGACGTCTAGCGTGGGGCGTGCCGCCTCGGCGGTGGGAGGCGAAGATCCTTCGCTACGCTCAGGATGACAGAAGAGACTTACATACTCGGAAACTGAAAGCTGGCCTACCACCTTACGTGTTTTCAGACAACATTATTGCCGAATTCGTCGTCTCCAAGCCACCATAGGTGCATCTCAAACGACAATAACGACCAATTTGTTGTCTCCCAGCCACCCGGAAGGTTATTGTACTTGAATAATAATAGCACATATCATCCTAACATGTAAATCACCTTCCAGCTGGTTGCGGCTTGTAGATTGGAGAAGGGCATCTGAGGTGGGATGGCGAGGCGATTTTGGCTGGCCGTCCCGATGGATTGGCCTTGTAGGGCTCTAGATGGGGTGCGAAATGGGATGGTGAATTTCGGGTTGGAATGGGGTTGCCGGCTCGCTGGAAGGAATAAGGTTGGGGCGGGACTGGATTAGGTTATTTCGGGCCCCAAGAGTCTATTATTGGTGCATTTGGGCCCATAAAAGACGATTCCGGGCCAGAACTGATACGGCCGGTCAAGGCCGGCAAGGCGGCTGCTCCGAAGCGAACTTAGGAGAACGAACGTAAGGAGCGAGAGACGGGCGGCGAGAAGCGTAGCGTCTGTCTGAGGGCCGGCAGGCCCGAGTTAGCGAAGCCGCCAGACCGGCCGATGCGAGTAGTCCGGGCGACATCTAGCGAGGGGCGTGCCGCCTCGCCGAATTCACTGGCCGCCTAGACGGGAAAAGAAAACCAATACGTCTTCCCAAGTCTTGAAGTCATCGGAGCCGAAGTGGACGAGTGTGCCCATAAAGTCTTGTCCGCCATTTAGTTCCGGCTCAGCATCAATTAGATAATCGGATAGTGTCAAGTTTTTGTGGTTACAAATCTCCACCCGATTCCAAACTGGGACTCCGAGATTTGACTCGCACCAATGGAACACTTCCTCGCACTTCCCTGGAGTGTTGTAATCGATAGAGGCTAGAATATGGACATCATAATTCCGGCACAGGGTCTCCACGGCTCCTCGCATCCCGCTGGAATGATTTACCAGTTTGTCGCTTAGGGATATGAATATAACCGGCCTTGACACCCCATTCTGGCGGTCGTCTGTCCACCTGATCACCGGGAGGATGGAATGGACTATCACAGAATCATTTAAGTGATGCTCACCGTCGAAATGGATCGCTTGTGGATAATGGTCGTGGAAAAGGTCGAAAGTGTGGACCATGTTGTCCCTCGTGCCGAATAACCCGAAAACTCTTTCCCGATCCTCCTCCGCTTTCTCGAAGCAATGGGAAGATACCTCACGGAAATGCTCCAGGAGGGTCTTAGTCACGAGAAATGAAGTCTCACCATCCGCTCGTTTATTGTGGAATTCCTTGCGTCCCAGACCGTTATTCTTAAGTATTGTGTCAGCTAGCTGAAATGCCGGATTGACAATGATCCTGTCAATCCCGTACAACATCTCGGCATACATTCCTCCCATCGATGTGCCGATGATGAGATCCGGGTTCTCGTCGCTGACTACATCCCTGAGAAGGTCCATGGCCTCGGCAGGCTCAACTGGCAGGTCCGGAGCTATAACGGCCGCGTCGGGCAGGAGCAGCCTAAGCGTGTGAACGCTACCGGTCTGTCCGCTCGACGCGAATCCATGTACGTATAATACCTTTTTGCCGGCCATCAGGCCCGGCATGGCATACTCATAAAGTTCCATCTCTACTCCTCGACAGCGCGGAAAGCGGGAAGGGTCTCCTTGTCGAAGTTAAGGATGTATGAACTCTTGCCGGCCACAGTCTCGCATGCCATCTGGCAATAGACCTTGGCGGACTTAAGGAACATATCAGGTGCGACGGTGGCGTCACGCAAAAGGAGCAGTGACATCACGATCTCGCCGGTCATGTCGTAGAGCCTGCGGGCCAGGAAGTCCTGCAGCTCAGCGTCTCCAGCCTCACGGACCTTGGCCACGCACTCGGAAAGGATCTGAGCGCAGCCAGCGATCTTATTCTTGAGCGGAACCAGCTCAGGCAGAACATCTTCAGCGAGCATGTCGTTGATGATATTCTGGTATGTCCCATTGGTGATGTAGCGGATGGCGGCCACAACCTGAAGCTGAGTTGTACCCTCATAAATAGAGAATATGCGGGCGTCGCGGTAAAGCCTCTGGCTCTTGTACTCCATGATGAAACCGGAACCACCGTGGACAGAGATGGCGTCGTAGGCGTTCTGGTTGGCATATTCGGAAGCCATACCCTTGCAGAGAGGAGTGAAGGCATCAGCCAGACGGCTGTAGGTCTTCATCTCAGTCCTCTCGTCAGCCTCGAGCTTGCGCTCGCGCTGGATGTCCTCAAGAGCCTTGTAGATGTCGACGTACATCGAGGTCTGATAAAGCAGCGAGCGGCTGGCGTCAAGTTTCGCCCTCATGCGGGATAGCATGTCATAGACACCAGGGAACTTGTTGATCTTCTGACCGAACTGCGCGCGCTCGGCAGCGTAAGCCACGGCCTCGTTGTAAGCCTCCTGGCTGAGGCCGACGCTCTGAGCGCCGATGCCCAGACGGGCACCGTTCATGAGAGCCATGACGTACTTGATAAGGCCGAGCCTCCTCTCACCATAAAGCTCAGCGCGGGCATCCTTATAGGTAAGCTCGCAAGTCGGGGATCCGTGGATACCGAGCTTGTGCTCTATGTGACGGACATTAACCCCACCCTGACGCTTGTCGTAAATGAACATTGACAGTCCGCGGCCATCCTTAGTCCCCTCCTCGCTACGGGCAAGGACAAGGTGAATATTGGAATCACCATTGGTGATGAACCTCTTGACACCGTTCAGAAGCCAGCAGCCCTGCTCCTCGCTCCATGTGGCCTTGAGCATGACGCTCTGAAGGTCAGAACCAGCGTCTGGCTCAGTAAGGTCCATGGACATGGTCTCACCCGCGCAAACACGAGGGATGAACTTCTGCCTTTGCTCCTCACTGCCGAACTCGTAAAGGGTCTCAGCGCAGCTCTGAAGGCTCCAGATGTTTTGGAAGCTGGAGTCAGCGGCGGAGATTATCTCACTCGCCATGCTGAATATGGTCTCGGGAGCGTTCAGTCCGCCATAGCGACGGGGCATGGTCACACCCCAGAGTCCGGCGAGGCGGACAGCCTCCATATTCTCAACAGTCTTGGAAGCATAAATCATCCTGCCGTTCTCAAGATGCGGGCCCTCAAGGTCAACATCCTCGGAATTAGGGGCTATGGTGTTGGCCGCGATGTCTCCGGCGATCTCCAGGAGACGGCGGTAATTCTCGATGCAGTCCTCGTAATCGACCGGTGCTTCCTCATATTTCTCTTTCTCCGAATACCAGCGCTCCTTGAGCTCGGCGACTCGGCGCATCAAGGGATGATTAAGATGGAATCCGATCTCGGGATGGTCTGTATAGTAATTAGCCATTGCTTTTCCTCCTTATTTGCTGTTCTGCTTGTAGTACTTGATGAGTTTCGGCACAACCTCCTCGACCGGGCCGGTGATGACATAGTCAGCGATCTTGTTGATCGGGGCGTCCGGATCGGTGTTGATACTGATAATGATGCCGCTGTCCTGCATACCGGCGATGTGCTGGATCTGGCCGCTGATACCGCAAGCAATATAGACCTTCGGATGGACGGTCACACCAGTCTGGCCGATCTGACGATCATGGTCGCAGAATCCCGCATCCACGGCGGCGCGGCTGGCGCCAACCTCAGCGTGAAGCACCTTGGCGAGTTCGAAAAGCATATCAAAGCCTTCCTTGCTGCCCATTCCGTAACCTCCAGAGACCACGATTGAAGCACCCTTGAGGTTATGCTTGGCCTGCTCGACATGGTGATCGAGGACCTCCACCACATAAGCCTCCGGGGAGACATATTCATTGACATCAGGATAGACGACCTCACCAGCGGCCTTGCCCTCATAAACAGCCTTCTTCATAACGCCAGAGCGGACAGTCGCCATCTGGGGACGGTGATCCGGGTTGACGATGGTGGCGACGATGTTGCCACCAAAGGCGGGACGAATCTGGTAGAGGAGGTTCTCGTAGGTCTTGCCGGACTTGGCGTCGGTGTATGGACCGATCTCAAGTTGAGTGCAGTCGGCGGTGAGACCACTGGTCAGGGAAGATGAGACCCTCGGACCGAGGTCACGACCAATCACAGTAGCGCCCATGAGGCAAATCTGCGGCCGCTCCCTCTTGAAAAGCTCCACAAGGATGTCAGTTTGGGGAGCGGAAGTGTAAGGGAACAAACCTTTTCCATCAAAAACAAAGAGCTTGTCCACGCCGTAAGGGAGGATCTGATCCTCAACCTTGCCCTTTATTCCGGTACCGGCGACCACAGCGTGAAGCTGGACACCGAGCTCATCGGCGAGTTTACGGCCTTTTGTGAGCAACTCCTGGGAGACCTCCATCACGGTTGTCCCCTCTATCTCGCAATATACAAAAACGTTGTTCATGGCACTATCCGATTATCTTCTCATCCAACAATTCCTTAATCATGCCCTCTATGTCGGCGTCAGAGGCGGTGAGATGCTTGCACTCTTTGGCCTGGAAGACAATATTCTGGACACTCTTGACCTTTGTGGGCGAACCAGCGAGGCCACACTGGCCGGGATCTCCATCCACATCAGCCACGCTCCACTGATTGAGAGTCAAGTAAGGACGCTCCTCGTAAAGCTCGGCGTAAGGCACCTCGGCTGGACGCTCCATAGGGCAAGATGCCCTCTTGTACTTCATGACAAGCTTAGTGTTCTGCGGACGGCAAGGAGCGGCGCTTCCGTTGACGGTGATAAGGGCGGGAAGCGGGACTCTCACAGTCTCCGCTCCTCCATCAATATGACGACGCACTGTGGCGACACCATCCTCAACCTTGATCTCCTCGGCATAAGTCACCTGGTTAAGTCCAAGTTTCTGGGCGACCTGGGGACCCACCTGAGCGGTGTCACCATCGATAGCCTGACGGCCACCTATCACAAGGTCAACATCTCCTATCTTCTTGATGGCGGTAGCCAAAGCGTATGAGGTCGCGAGGGTGTCAGCCCCGGCGAAAAGCCTGTCAGTCAGAAGCCAACCTGTGTCAGCGCCCCTGTAAAGACCCTGGCGGATTATTTCCCCGGCGCGGGGCGGTCCCATAGTGAGGACTCCGACTGTCGATCCTGGATTTTGTTCCTTAAGACGGAGTGCCTGCTCGAGAGCGAGTAGGTCATCCGGATTGAAGATGGCGGGCAAGGCGGCGCGGTTGACAGTACCTTCGGCTGTCATCGCATCCTTTCCGACATTCCTTGTGTCAGGCACCTGCTTGGCCAAGACAACGATTTTCAATTTCATAGTATAATAAATAAATATATTTCAATCCGTACCGAAAGCATTCGGCCAAACGGACAAATATACGCATTTTTCGCCTTAAGACAAAAAACATTATAATGTGGAGGCCCTTCCGTAGAATAGACTAAAGCCTTAAAAAACGGGACAGATTCCCCTAATGGAACTGTCCCGAATTAATTATCAATAGAATACAAATACTCCCCTGACACTAGAAGCTGTAGTACAGTCCAGCGGAGGCGACATTGCTCAGACCTATGCCGAAAGTGGTGTCCGAGTTGTAGGCGATAGCGCCGATATGGGCAACAGCGGAAAGCTTGCCGCTAATCGGAGCAGCGATACCTGGATATAAACCAATCTCCCAGGAGCCGTCATAATTCTTCGGCTTCATGTAAGTGAAAGCGGCGTCTGTGAAGAGACTCACAGGTCCAGCCTGGAGCAATGTGTACCTGACATAAGGTTTGATGGAAAGGACGTTGGAACTGCCGTAGCCTTTATAGCTGTGCGTATAAAGCCCGAGAGCAGCGCCAACAGAAAACTTGTCGTTGAGAACATAGCCTACCTCAGGCGCTATGCTGATCGATGTGGACTCCGCATCCGAGTTAGTCTTAAGAGACAATGAGCCACCAGCATAAACCTGCGCATTGGCGATCGCGGCGAAAGAAATAGCGATCAATGTAAAGATGAGTTTTCTCATAATCTAAAACAATTTGAACTTAGTATTTGAGCGGCAAAGTTAATGAAACTTTTAATTCTCACTTACAATTCGGCAATTTGTCACGAACTCATTTATACAAATCCTCCGAATCCGACAAAAAAT
>JAFROA010000388.1 GCA_017429885.1 Bacteroidales bacterium
GGGAAGCTGTCCCGAAGATTGAGAGAGCTATCGACGTTGTAGCCGATGCGGACATAATGCTCATCGTGGGTACTTCCCTCAATGTCTATCCGGCAGCGGGGTTGTACCGATACGCCAAGAGCGGTGTCCCTGTATATCTGATTGATCCTGAGGATGTGGCTATCTATGATCCAAGAATCACACATATCCGAGAGGTCGCCACTAAAGGGATGGAGGTATTCATAAGCGAATTGTGAGTATGTTTTTGTTAGGTTACGATGTGGGCAGCTCGTCGGTCAAGGCGAGCCTTGTGGAAGTTGAGAGTGGGAAGATAGCCGCCAGCGCCTTCTACCCAAAGCATGAAAACACCATTATATCTTTAAAAGCCGGATGGGCCGAGCAGGATCCTGAAAGCTGGTGGGAGAACCTTAAGCTCGCCACCGCCGATGTGCTTGAGCAGGTCCGTAAAGGGGTTCCCGGTCAAGCCGGGAATGACATTGTTGTCATGGCCGGCAGGGACCGGCCATCCATAGCCGCGATAGGAATATCCTACCAGATGCATGGCCTTGTCTGCGTGGACAAGAATGGCCGGCTTCTCAGGCACTCGATAATCTGGTGTGACTCCAGGGCTGTCCCTTATGGAGAAGCCGCTTTCGAGGCGCTTGGTAAAGAGAAATGCCTTGGCCACCTGCTTAACTCTCCTGGCAACTTCACCGCCGCGAAGCTAGCGTGGGTGAAGGAAAATGAACCGGCTGTTTTTGACAGGATAGATAAGATCATGCTCCCTGGTGACTTCATTGCCTACAGGATGACAGGTGAGGCTCGCTCTACCGTTAGCGGGCTCTCTGAGGGTATGTTCTGGGACTTCAAGGAAAATCGGCCGGCTTCATTCCTTATGGACTGGTTCGGGTTCGGGGAGAGCATACTTCCGGACTTGGTCCCGACTTTCTCAGAGCAAGGAAGGCTTACCGGAGCCGCCGCTGCGGAGTTGGGCTTGGAGGAAGGTATCCCTGTCACGTACCGTGCCGGGGATCAGCCTAATAACGCCTTGTCACTGAATGTGTTCGAGCCGGGAGATATTGCCGCGACGGCAGGGACGTCCGGTGTTGTGTATGGAGTGAGCGGTAAAGTCGCATATGATCCTCTATCAAGGGTCAACACATTCGCTCATGTGAATCACACGTCACAAGATCCCAGACTTGGTATTCTCTTGTGTGTGAACGGAACAGGCATAGCCAACGCTTGGATAAGGAAAAATGTCGTCCCGAGAGGAATGATGTACGACGAGATGAACGCGGCCGCCCAGGAAGTGCCTGTGGGCTGCGACGGAGTCGGTTTATTGCCTTTCGGTAACGGAGCTGAGAGGATGCTTTGCAACAAGGAGACCGGCTGCGAGGTTTATGGACTGAATTTCAATGTCCACTCATGGAAGCATCTCGCGAGGGCTGTTCAGGAAGGAATCGCGTTCTCATTCAAATATGGTATCGACATCATGGAGGAGATGGGTATGAGAGTGGGCGTGATAAGGGCCGGAGCCGCCAATATGTTCCAGAGCGGAATATTCAGGGACACTCTCGCTTCGGTGACCGGGGCTATTATTGAGCTGCTGGACACTGATGGCGCCGCTGGTGCCGCCAGGGGAGCCGGAATAGGGGCCGGGATCTATAAAGACCATTCAGAGGCTTTCGCCAGCCTGAAGAGACTCGCCCTAATCGAGCCTTCAGCCGATCGCTCGAAATATTTAGAGGTATATTCAAATTGGAAGAATCATCTGAATAATAACATTTAAAACAAAGATTATCATTATCATGAAAGAGTATTTCCCGCAAATTGGAAAGATCCCCTTCGAGGGACCAGAGAGCAAGAGTCCATTGGCGTTCCATTATTATGAGCCGGATCGCATGGTGCTCGGAAAGAGGATGGAGGATTGGCTGAAATTCGCCATGGCATGGTGGCACACCCTTGGCCAGGCCAGCGGCGACCTGTTCGGCGGACAGACACGTGAGTACGAGTGGGATAAGGCTGGAGATCCGATACAAAGGGCAAAGGATAAGATGGACGCCGGATTCGAGATCATGGAGAAATTGGGTATCAAGTACTTCTGCTTCCATGATGTGGATCTCGTCGAGGAAGCTCCCACCATCGCCGAATATGAGGAGCGCATGAGGATCATCACCGACTATGCGCTCGAGAAGATGAAAGCCACTGGCATCAAACTTCTATGGGGTACTGCCAATGTTTTCGGACATAAGAGATATATGAATGGGGCCGCCACCAACCCTGAGTTCGGTGTTGTCGCCAGGGCAGCTGTCCAGATCAAGAATGCGATCGACGCCACCATCAAGCTGGGAGGAACCAACTATGTGTTCTGGGGTGGCCGCGAGGGCTACATGAGCCTGCTCAACACACAGATGCAGA
>JAFROA010000389.1 GCA_017429885.1 Bacteroidales bacterium
ATCTCGTCGATCTTTGTGGCGACGATGTTGATGTACTTGCCCTTGCCGGAGATTCCGTTGAAGTAGCCGGTCACGGTGATCTTCTTGCCGTTGAAACTCTTGGCGTTCAGAGCGTCGATTGGATAGACGATGCTTCCCTGCTTGGTGGCGGGATCGATCCCGTCGAGCTCCATGTTGTAGTACTTGCCGTCGTCAGAGACCTTCAATGTACCGCTGAGTTTGATGTACTCGGCCACAGAGGCGGTGTACTCAGCCGCGTTGGCTGTGATGTCGGTAGCGGTCGGGTGCTCCACCGCGTTGCCCTCGCTGTCGACAAAGACCTCGTCGTTCTCGCCAAGTGCGATCTCAGGAACTCCATTGAAGGTCTTCTTGGTTCCGGGCACTTTCACGCCGTCTCCAACCTTGAGGGCCGCGGCCTGGGCGCCATAGGCGTAGATAGCGCTCTGCCCGTCGGAAAGGATGGCTCCGGCGGTTGTCAGGGCGACGACCACAGTTGAAGGCAGGGTCTGGACCTGGTCGTTGTCAGCGGCCTCGATGATCTCAGAGACGGAAGCGCCTGTGGAAGGAGCGCCGGCCTGGGTGATGCCGATGGTCTTGAGGGCTGTGGGGCCTTTGATCGTGACATTGGCTGTACGCTTGGCCGTGCGGGTATTCTCTGTGGCATGGACGCTGTAGCTGCCGTCCTTGTTGACATCCGTGATCTGGAGCCACTCGGCATCGCTGCTGATCAGAAGCGGGCTCTCCTTGGCTGTGACGATCATATTGAAGGTGGTGTCAACGCAAGGCAACTCTGTGAAGCTGAAAGCCTCCACACTTATAAGGGACTTGACGTGAGAGACGACGATGGCTGTTTTCTCCTTGGTCTCGGGAGTTCCCTTGTAGTTCATCAGGGATCCTTCGATTGTGATCTCGTCACCAACTGAGAACTCGTCACCTTTAGTGATGGAGGCGCCGTTAAGCCAAAGACCACGGTAAACCTCGAGCCAGTTGTTCTCGCCATACGATCCGTCATCGGAAAGGAAATATGTGGCGTTGCCGTACTGGGCGCTGATCTCGTTGATCTTGCAGACGATACCCTTGACACGGTAGGTTCCACCGGCGACATCACCGTCGCCAAGAGGAGCTATTACCTCGAGAGCCTGCTTGACTGTCATCGTGACGGGCTCCGCTTTCTGGGTAGTCTGAAGGAGATTGATATTCTGGGTCTTGCCGCCACACTCGATAGTGGCGACAGCGTCACGGGTTTCTTCGGCCGCAGGGGCGGTGAAAGTGACGGTAACCTGTCCGGCACCACCGGTAGCAGGGCTAACGGTAACCCATTCAGGAAGGTTAGTGACAGACCATGAACCTGTGGCGTTGAGTTCTACGGGAACAGAACCGCCGCCAGCTGAAAAGGTAACATAAGAGGAAGAAACCTTGACCTCATCAAGGTAATGATCAGCCTCTTCCACGCAACCGGTAAAAAGAAGACCGAGAGCGGCAATCAGGGAAACAATGATATATTTCGTTTTCATAAGATTCTCCCTATTAATTAGTTAAAAATATACTTGATACCGATGGAAGCGTACCAGCACTGGCCGAGGTCATGGAAAGGAACAAAGGTCTTGGTGCTGCCGCTGATGGCGGATGGAGTTGAGAATGTGGCGAAACCGTCAGCATCGACTCCCTCATACTTGAGGATGCGGGCCTCTGAACCAATCGCGGGATTGAGATACTTGCTCACGCCCCAGCTGGAGTTGAAGAGGTTAAGGACATTCTTGAGGTCGAATCCGAGCTGAAGGGTGTTCTTGGTGTTACCAGCCTTGACAGTGAAGTCGTGCTTGTAGCCGAAGTCAACCCTGTGAACCCAAGGAGAGTAAACGGTGTAAGGCTCAGCGTAGCCACCCTGATGCTTGCTCATGTACTTGTCCTTGTGGACATAATCCATGAAGCGGTCGCGGCTGTCGGTGTTGACGAAACGGAACTCGTTCTTGCTGACCTGCTCATCTGTAGGAATATAGATGGCATCGTAAGCGTAGCCGTCACCATTCATGTCGTTGGTGAGCATGTAGGACTCTTTGTAGCCACCTCTCCAGGTCTCATAGATGAAATTGAAGTGGTTGCCACTCTTGTCATTGAGGTCAAGAGCCGCCACGACACGGTCAGGAGTCACGTACTGTGAGTTGTGAAGCTTGATGTAGTTCGGACCCTCGGAAGTAGGGACGTATGTGAAAGCGGACTCAGCGGCAGAACCTGGCATACCGGTAATCTCCTTGGAGACGGTATGGGTGTATGCGGCCATGAAGCTGACGCCCTCGACAGGACGGACGTTGAAGGTCACGTTACCGGTCCAGCCATAACCCTTGCTGGTGTTCTCAAGGACAAAAGCCTTGGTGTTGTTGCGGAAACCGGCAGGATAGATCGGACGGTTGTCAGCTCCGTTGAACCTGGCGTAACCGCCGACGTTGGTCATGCTCCAGTCAGAGATGGACACGCCGTTGATGGTCTTGTTGAATATACCCTCAGCGGTGAGGCTCATCGGGAAGGCCGTCGGGAAAGAATAGTCAACCGCGAGGGAAGTCTTCCAGATCTGAGGCATCTTGAAGTCAGGATCGACAGCGCTGATGGAAGAAGGCACTGTACCGGACTCAGGAGAGACAGTAGTAGGATAGCCCATGGAGACGAGTTTGTTGTACAGGGCGTTGACTGTGGCCTTGCCATTCTCGGTGACGAGACCACCGGCGAACTGTTTCATATCGATGAACCTGTTACCGTCCTTGTCTGTCGTGTAAGCGCCTGTATAGTTCTTATAAGCGTCGATGACACCCTTCTTGGCATCGTAAATCTTTGTCTTGCCGTTAAGCTGGGCCTGATACTGGACAAGACCACCATTCGTAGGCATATTGGTGAAGAACACTAGAGGCAGACGTCCTGAGAAGAAACCGGTACCGCCGCGAACCTTCAGGCTCTTGTCACCGCGGACATCCCATGAGAAGCCGAGACGAGGGGAAATCGTGATAGCACCAGAAGGCCACTGGCCTGTGTCGATGTGGGTCTCCTCGTAGTTGTGAGCCTTAGGATAGTAAGTCAAAGCC
>JAFROA010000001.1 GCA_017429885.1 Bacteroidales bacterium
GTTGGCTTATCTGAAAACCGACTGCCCCTTTTCCATGCCACTTCGCAAAAGAGCTTGCCGCAATGCCATGAGAAAAGCATTGAACATGGTTGATTATTTCCACTCGAAGAATAAGTATCTCTCTTATTCCGCATTAAGAAACATCTTCTCAAATCTGAATGCGGATGAGAATCTTCAGATTATCGACTATATCTTGAGTAAATACAATTTTCTGTCTAAAGACTCATTGGAGGAGCTGTACAATAGTATTGACAAGATGCTGACAGCGATTGACTCCAACGCCGGTTCCGAGTTTGACCTTGAAGACGAGTACGGAGATCATTCGTGCTACAGAGATATGCTCAGGATAGTAAAGAAACTCGGATATAAAGACAAACGACTCAACTTCGAGGCGATTCCTAAGAGAGAACTGGTTTTTCTTTTCAATTATTTAAGTAGAAACACTAAAGCACCGACTTCATGTCTCAAGAAATTCCTACACATGTCTTTTGTTCAGTAATAACAGCAAACTGTTCAGTAATAACAGATAGGGGCGTGTTATGGAAACAATTATAATCCAGCACTTTACACAATCAGATGGTCCCGAAATCGAGACCATCTGATGCGGTAAAAAATTATAAATCAATAAGTTCCGTAACACGCACAACAAGAAGGCCAGAAGCAACTTGCTTCACCAGGGCATGCTAAGGCCTTCTGATGCGGGGCTGGCGCTTTACCTGAAGATATTCATGACCTGGACGCAGGCGCGGGCGTCATGCATCGGGAACATGCGGAAAGCGATAGTGTCTACAGAGTCGTTGAGATGCTCCTTGATGTAGTCCCAGATGCGCATGGCATAGTCAGCTCCCTCAGGGACGCTCTGATACTTCCAGGCGCACAGGTTGGCGATCAGGGCCTCAGCTTGGACCCACGGAACCATCTGGTTGTCAATCTCCTCGTCGGCATCTTTGCCATACACCACAAAGCCCTCTCCGCTCATACCGTCCATTCCTGACTTGTAGAGCTGGAGGCAGGTGTCTTTCACATGGTTGATCACATCCATGTCACAACTGGCGTAGGCGGCGTCAAGAATCGACCAAGATGCCTCGAGATCCACTCCATACATGCAACCGGAAGGAATCAGGTTCCAATCCTTACCGAAACGAGGCTCAAGATGACCGGTCTGTGGATTGAAGAACTCACTGACCATCACATCGATAAGATCAGCGATCACTCCACGCAGAGAAGGATCCCTCCAAACCCTGTAGAGATTGGAATAGCTCTCGAGAAGATACAGGTGGGAGACCGCGATCCGGGACTCGTCTTTCACGTTGAAATCCCTGGTGAGGGCCTCCTTGTAACCTCCTAGGGTGAGGTCGTGGAACTCCTTCTCGACAATCTTGTAGAGATTGATGGCCTGCTTGAGAGACTCATCGTCTTTCGTGGCCCCGTAGAACTCACTCAACGCATA
This sequence comes from Bacteroidales bacterium, assembly GCA_017429885.1. Classification (GTDB taxonomy): domain Bacteria; phylum Bacteroidota; class Bacteroidia; order Bacteroidales; family UBA932; genus Cryptobacteroides. The sequence goes on from JAFROA010000001.1 coordinate 1,451, forward strand.
AATTGCGAGAGCCTGGTTGCTCAGGATGGCGTCGGTGTCTTTCTTCTCGCCCCAAGAATCGACGTAGACAAATGCTCCGCCATACTTGTGGTCGATGAAATGCTGGATGAAATAATCTTTGCCGTTCATGGCCGGCATCAGATATTCCTTTTTCCGGAACAACCTGTAGGCGTTGGAGAAAGCCCAGATTATGCGCGCGTTAAGCTGCTCCTCCCTGTCGGCGTCCTTGTCGGCGGCAAGCCCCTCGGCGATCTTCCCGTAGAAGCCGCCTCGGGGATCTTGCATGCCGGACCAGAACTTGAGGATGTCCCACTCAAGGACTTCCTTGACTTCTTTCAAAAGAATGTCTGTTCTTCCTGTCATGACGACTGTATTTAAGTTTTACAGCGTCTTGATGTGGATGTTGCGCCAACGGACCTTGATTCCGCCACCATCATGGATCTGGAGGCAGATCCTGCCCCGTCCCTTACCGATCTTCTCATCGGTGATGTCGGTCATAGGCTCACCGTTGAGCCAGGACTGGAGATGGTCGCCCTCAAGACGGATGCGCATGGTGTTCCATTCGCCATATTTGAGGATGTTCTCCTTCTCGTCCGGAATCTGGTAGAGCCAGCCGCGGCCATA
>JAFROA010000390.1 GCA_017429885.1 Bacteroidales bacterium
GCTGTGAGGGCGACAGGATCCCAGTTGACCATTCTCACTCCCCTGTATATCAAGCCTTTATTATAGAAGTAGCAGAAAGTGGAGATCACAGCGTCAGAGAGCTCCGGCTCCATGGTGAACCTGGTACGATCCCAATCGCAGGAAGCCCCTAACTTCTTTAACTGCTGGAGGATAATACCTCCATGCTCCTCTTTCCATTCCCATGCGTATTTGAGGAACTCCTCGCGTGTCAAATCCTCCTTGGATATTCCCTTGTCTTTGAGCCTGGCGACCACCTTGCTCTCGGTAGCGATCGAGGCGTGGTCAGTACCTGGCACCCAGCATGCGTTCTTGCCGTCCATGCGGGCCTTGCGGATCAGGACATCATTAAGGGTGTTGTTGAGCACATGGCCCATATGGAGAATCCCGGTCACATTAGGCGGCGGGATGACTATAGTGTACGGCTCCTTATCATTCGGCTCAGAATGGAAACACCTGTGTTCCAACCACCAGGAGTACCATTTGTCCTCCACTTCAGCAGGATTATACTTCGCGGAGAGCTCTTTCTTCTCGCTCATGTCTTTACAGTCTTCGTTATATACTTTATTCCAGAAATACAAATATAACACAATTTTCACTAATTTTGCCTTATCAAAACAGACTATCATGGAAGAGAAGAAGGAAATAAGCCTTGAGATCAAGCCTGAGATCGCGAAAGGCACGTACTCGAACCTGGCGATCATCACCCACTCCCACAGCGAGTTCATTATCGATTTCGCCACCATGCTACCCGGTCTTCCTAAGCCGGATATCGGCAACAGGATCATCATGACTCCCGAGCATGCTAAAAGGCTTCTGAACGCTTTGATGGACAATGTCACGAAGTATGAGAACCAGTTCGGGCTGATCTCCCTTGGCGGCCAGCCTCAGCAAGACAACACTTTCAACCTCGGTGACCTCCCTCAGTTCGGCCCCGGTGGAGCCAAATCCTGAAATGACTGATTTAAAAGATATTAAAGGATTCGCCTTCGACATCGATGGCGTTATGACTGATGGCGGCATCCTCGCCGACCTCGAAGGTCAGCTCTACAGGACCTTTGACGCCAAAGATGGTTTCGCCGTGAGGATGGCCGCGATGAACGGATATCCCGTGGCTGTCATAACAGGCGCCCGCTCCCAAAGCGTCCGCGCCAGATTCAATGGCAATGGTATCCCACCAGAGGACATCTACCTTGGTTCCCGTGATAAGATAGTGGACTTTGACGATTTCTGTCGTCGCCACTCTCTCGACCGCTCGGAGGTCATGTTCTTCGGAGATGACATTCCCGATATTCCTGTAATCCTCGCTGCCGGCATCGGAGTGGTTCCGTCAGACGCAGTGGAAGAAGCCAAGGAAGCCGCTGATATAGTGTCAGATAGGCCTGGTGGCAAAGGCTGTGTACGTAAGCACTTCGAAGAAGTCTTGAAGGCTCAGGGACGCTGGAATTTCGATGTCCAAGTCTATAAGAAAAGGTTCTAGGACGATGGACACTCTTGGTAAAAGAATAATCCTCGCCTCCAATTCCCCAAGAAGAAAAGAGCTTCTGGCGGCGTTGGACATCGATTTCACAGTCGACACCGGCACCTCCTTCGTTGAGACATATTCCCCGGATACCCCCCACGAGAGAGTCCCTGAGCTCATGTCCCGGGGAAAGTCCCTGGGATTCCATAGGGAATTGGATTCAGACGAGATACTCGTCACTTCTGACACCATGGTGCTTTGCGGAAAGGAGATTCTCGGGAAACCTGTTGACAGGAAAGATGCCGAGAGGATGCTTAAGCTTTTATCAGGACGTGAACACCAAGTCATCACCGCTGTCACTATCCGTGACAAAGAGCATGAAAAGACTTTCTCCGTCACTTCAAGTGTCTTCTTTAAAGAGCTATCCAACAGCGAGATAGATTA
>JAFROA010000391.1 GCA_017429885.1 Bacteroidales bacterium
ACATATACGCCCGGATCACGCCATTATTGACAGCCTTTACGGCGCCAGGGCCGTCTGATGGTGAGAAATCACGCTCCCTCGAAATCCCTGTTTTGCCACTGTCATACTCTTTGAAAAAATCGCAGTACACAAGATCAGCATCCTCCTCCAGAGCAGTCCCCACCAGTTGGCTAAGATAATCAGGCTCGACCCAATCGTCAGAGTCAACATGTATGATGAAATCACCGGTAGCGGAGTGGAGACCCGTCATTCTCGCCTTGGGCAATCCAGTATTCTTCTGCCTGATTATCAACGACTTCTCTCTCACCTCAGGATGAGCGTCAAGAACCTCCATGAGGATGTCCACAGACCTGTCAGGTGAGCCGTCATCAACAAAGACCAGCTCCATATTGCCGTAATCCTGGGCGCAAAGAGACTCAACACACTGCCTTATGTACTTCTCAACTGAATAGACAGGGACAATCACAGACACTTTGGGACTTTTAGCTTCCATAATCAGTTTGGGTTTCTCTCATATTTAGACACTTCCGGCAAGACAGCCTGAAAAGCCTCGGTAAGACGGGGTTTAATAGATTGAAAACGCCGTTCGCTCATGCTGACGTCGTTGATACAGACCATGCTCTCAGTCGGGTGGGTGATGAAACCTGCGATTCTTTCCATGGACGAGGCTGCCAGAGAGAAATGCTTGTTGGACAGAGTCCTAGGCACGACATTACCGCCATAGTACATATAATCGAGGAACAAGTACTGGTTGTAGTTCCGCTTGTCCCTGATAGGAGTGAGCGAAGCCATTATCTTATCTTCCTCTTTTGTGAAAATCTCCTCACAAAGGCTTCTCAACATGGGAGAACACACATGCTGCGGCCTGACCGCAAATAGACACTTACCCATCCCAAGCGCTTCCCTGGCAAGGGAATCGGACATGAAGACCAGCTTTTTGTAGGAGCTGGCCCCAAACATTACCTTGTGGAATCCTATCGCCGGTTTCCCGTCCTTGAAAAACACATCTTCCTGAACAGGACGCATGGGAAACATGTCGTCATTGAAATAAAGGAACCTTTCGTCCAGACCTTCAATCCGATGGAGGAACATCTCGATCATGCTCGAGTTGAATGTGGGAAGATAAGCCTCCGGAATGATATCCCGGTGAAGAACCACATGCACGGCATCTTTGTCGATCCATTCGGGGACTTGGCTCTCCCTGGCAACCACAAGATGTACCTTTCTCACATATGGCAGGAACCTTTCTATTCCCCTTAGGAGATATCTCAAGGTGTCCCAGTCACGGAACCTTTTTGACAAAGTCTCACCTCCTACAACCCTCTCATAATCCGCCTTCCAGAAAGGATCATTCCCATCCACATATGTAATCACCACATCCATACCGGCCGCGAATATACTGATTTTCCCCCTCAAATCATCTAAAAACTATCCAGGAGCAGCTTTTCTATCACCTTCGGGAAATGTTCCATCTCAAGGACATGCTCTTTGGCTGCTATGTCATCCGGGGTGTCATCAGGTTCCAATGGGGTGCTAAATTGGGCGATTATGCTGCCTCCATCGACCTCCCTGGTGACCCAATGGACAGTCATGCCGGTCTCTGTCTCCCCTGCCGCCTTTACCGCCTCATGGACATGATGGCCGTACATGCCTATGCCCCCGTACTTCGGTAAAAGAGCCGGATGGAGGTTGATCATCCTGTGGTCATACTCATCAATAAGGAAACCTGGAATCACCAGCAGGAAGCCAGCCAGGACTATGAAATCTATCGAATACTCATTTAAAATAGGCAATATGACCTCCGGATCGTTTAGTCCGGCCTTCGGGACGACCTTTACGGGAACCCCAAGCCTTTCTGCCTTGGCAACGGCTCCGGCTGACGCCTTATTGCTGATAACCAGGGCGACCTTTGCGACATCCGACCCCTCAAAATACTTGATTATATTCTCGCAATTCGTGCCCCCCCCGGAGACGAAAATGGCCATATTCACCATAACGTATTGATTTTATTCTGTTTCCGAATCAGACTTCATGTGGACATCCACTTGCGGGAACGGAATCTGGATTCCGTTATCAGCCAGAGCCTTGTATATAATCTCATTCGCGCGAGCGACATAATTGTAGCGTTGGTCAACCAGCACATATTGCTTGACATTGAGATCCACGCTACTGTCCCCAAAACCTTTGATGGTGTCTTGAATGCCATAAGATGGCTTGACTATGTCTCTACCGAAC
>JAFROA010000392.1 GCA_017429885.1 Bacteroidales bacterium
CCTATGACGGCGTGGGCGCAGACCACCACTGAGGTTACTCCTCTCCCCGGAGAGATGTGGTGGGGGGCTGTCATCAATAAAGGTTATGTACAACCTTTCTCGGATTTCGACGCCGGTGACAACTATCTGGCGTTTCAAGAACCGAAGAGCGACGAGGGACCGTATGACCTTTCTCTCGCCAGTACCGGCGGCTTCACCGTTCCACTCCTCCTGTCAAACAAAGGCAGGTACATTTGGAGTGACCGCCCTTTCGCTTTCAGCTTCAAGGACGGGGTTCTTAGAATTTATTCCAAGGACGGGAAAATAGAGCCCGTTAATGCTGGGAAATCATTGAAAGACGCATATTTAGCCGCCTCGGCTACTCATTTCCCGTTCGATGGGCGCGAGCCTGCGGAACTGCTGTTCACCAAGCCCCAGTTCAACAATTGGATTGAATCCGCTGTTTTCGGGATCAACCAAAAGAATGCCGAGGATTATGTCGACGCTATCGCCGCGAGTGGATTCCCGTGCGGGGTGGTAACAATAGATGGAGGGTGGCAGGTTTATCACGGGAAACGTGATTTCAATCCGGACACTTTTCCCGATGCCACGAGACTATTTGACAAAATCCATGGATATGGCTACAAATCAATGTTGTGGTGCTCATATTTCCTTTCAGCGGACAGCAGGCCGGAGTATATGAGCTACAAGCCCACAGCGCAGAATATCCTGGTCCGCGACAAGCGGAATCCCCACGATGCCGCATTGGTATGGTGGTGGAATGGGATAAGCGTCACCATGGACTTGACATCTCCCGCGATACGCGGGAAGTTCTCAGATGAGCTCTACTCCTTCGCCAAACGATTCCACATCGACGGCTTCAAGTTTGACGGTGGTAATCCGGAATATTTCCGCGGCCAAGCCGCTTTCAGTGAAGACTGGATGGAGGCTGTGGATTTCTCGACAGCCTTCAACCTCGTGGGTGAGGATTTCCCTTACAACGAGTTCCGGGCCGGTTTCAAGACCGGTGGCCTTCCTATCGTTTTGCGCCTTCATGACATCGGGCACAGTTGGAATGAGCTTAAAACCATCATTCCCAACATCGTTCTGTCTGGCTTGTGCGGTTATCCCTATGCTTTCCCGGACATGATTGGAGGCGGCCTTGATTCGAGTTTCAAGCCAGGCAAGGACTTTTCCCACAAACTGTTCATACGTTCCTGCCAGATTCAAGCCCTCATGCCGGTGATGCAATTCAGCGCGGCTCCCTGGCGTGTCTTGACAGAAGAGGAATGCGAGATCTGTAAAGACTTCGCCCGCCTACATACCGACTTCGCCCCTTACATCATGGAGCTGGTTCATCACGCATCCTCAACCGGAGAGCCAATCGTCCGTGGGATGGAATACGAGTTCCCAGGCCAAGGCTATGAGAAGGTGGACGGACAGTTTATGCTAGGAGATAAATATCTTGTGGCACCGGTTATGGATGAGGATGATTCCAAGACCGTGTACCTTCCTGCCGGTAAATGGCGGGATGACACCGGGAAGATATTCAAGGGCCCTAGGGTTTTGAACCTGACGCAAGTTCCGATAAGCCGCCTTCCATACTTCGAGCGTTTGGACATGCCGGGGAAAGACATTCCCGCCATGGCGGAAGCAAGAAGAATGGCCATTCTGAATTCCCCTAACACTATTATTCCTGAGCGATTCAGATCCGGCAAATGCTATTTTGTCAGCACATCCGGGAATGACAAGAACGATGGTCTGTCCGCAGATAAGCCTATCCAGACCCTCGAAAAGGTTAATTCCCTCGACCTCGTCCCAGGAGATGCCGTTCTTTTCCGCCGTGGAGATGTATGGCGGAGATTGATCCCTGACGGTTCGGCGATGGTTATCACTCGCCCCGGTGTCACTTATTCCGCATATGGCACGGGTCCGAAACCCATCCTTGACGGGTCGCCTTGCAACGGCGCCCGTGAAGGCCATTGGGACGCCACGGACACTCCTGATGTCTATGTCTATAGCCTTGCTTTCAAAGGAGATGTGGGGGCTGTTGTGCTGGACGGGAAAGACTCTGCCCAGAAAGTATTCAAACTAGAGGATCTGAAAAACGACCTGTATTATGTCCATTTAGGTGACAAACTCTACCTGCGATCAAAAAAGGGGAACCC
>JAFROA010000393.1 GCA_017429885.1 Bacteroidales bacterium
CATGATCTCCTAGGGTTGAAGGTGGTATTCGCTGATGTCGCCAAATCGTTCTCAGATGCGGTGTTCGTCACCTTGCCGGTCTTTGAAGCCGAGCAGACCTTGACTGAGGCCCATTCCGCGGTCTTGCTGGCAGGTATGGACAAGGACGCTCTTATTCAGCGAATCCGCTCCGCTTTCACCGGAACCACCTCATCTGGAGCTGAATACAAGGAGATAGACATCCGTCAGATGGTCCTTGACGCCATTCCTTCGAAGGTGGAGCCTGAAGGCAAGGATGTCCTGTCCTTGACAGAGGCATTCTATGTCCGCAGGGTGGCGGAGAAACTTGGCGCTGATTTCGATTATATCACTTCGGACGAGGATATCCTTGAGAAGATTGAGGCATGTCAGAACGCTGACGGAGGCTTCGGCTGGTTCGAAGGCATGAAGTCATCCGCGGTCATCACCGCTGTGGTTCTGGAGCGTTTCGCCAAGCTCCGTGATGCGGGTCTGGCCGAGGAAGTCGCTGATTCTGAAGCGGCTATCGCTTTCCTTGACAAGAACCAATTCATCCACGACAGCTGGCCTTACTGGACAGGTTGGCTGTCGACTGCCCAATATGCTTATGTCCGCTCAATGTACCCATCTGTTGAGTTTGATGTCTCCAAGGAGACTAAGAGCGAGGCAAGCGAGTATTCAAAGAACTTCAAGGAGTTCAAGAAATACATCAAGGATTACCTGATCACTTCCCAGAAGGATGGTCGCGGCCTGCAGGGACAGATCCTTGCCAAGGCCCGCAGGATCAAGACCCTGGTCAATCTGGTTTATGGGGATGGCGGTTTAGACCTCGCTTCCGCTTGGGGCATCAAGCTTTCCGCGGATTCCAAGATGCGTTCATCCATCGTCGCAGATGTGGCTTCTTTGGATGAATATGCGGTCGAGCATCGTGATGGCGGCTGGTACTATCCCAACGCTGTGATGCCTTGGAGAGGGCTTCTTGAAAGTGAACTCTACGCCCACTCGCTCCTTTGCGACTTGCTTTCTGACAAGAGGGTGGCCTCTCCTGTCATTCCCGGCTCGACCGGGAATCCCGAGGCTCGCATCGCTGACGGCATCCGCATCTGGATGATGCTCCAGAAAGAGACGCAGAAATGGGGAGAGGATCCCGCTTTCGTGGATGCGATCAACTCGGTGCTCACTGGAGGCGAGGATGTCCTTTCGACAAGGGTTATTCTCATGACCAAGACCTATAAGGTGCCCTTCGCGAAGATTGTTGCCGCTGGCAACGGCTTCACCATCGAGAGGCATTTCTACAAGGAGGTCCAAGGTGAGAACTCAACCACGAACCTGCTTGAGATATATCCTGGAATGAAACTGAAGAGGGGAGAGAAGATCATCACCGAATATAAGATTTGGAATCAGGAGAACCGTAGTTTCGTGAAGCTCAACGCTCCTCGTGAGGCTGCCTTCAGACCGGTAAACCAGCTTTCCGGCCATGTCGGATGGTGGTACAGGCCGATTGGCTCTTACGCTGTCTCACCTCAAGGCTACAGGAATGTCAAGGCTGACCGCACTGAATATTACTTCGATGTCTACCCCGAGGAGAACACCACGGTGACTGAGGAGTTCTACATCACCCAGGAAGGAGTATTCACCGCACCTGTCGTGACAATCGAGTCTCTGTACGCCCCTCACTACAGGGCCAATGACAAGTTCGGAGGCGCGTTAAATGTGCTGGAATAAGGTATGAGAAAGTTTTTCCTGCTTTGCTTGCTTTCCGCTCTTTGCGCTTGCGGTGAGAAGCCGATAGTGAGTGTCAGTTTTCCGGAGCCTCCGATTGATATACTCCAAAATGGGGATTTCGGGATGGGGTTGATCAATTATTTCAACATCATCCAGACCCCGGACGGCATCTACCGTATGTATTTCTCCGGTAATGAGAAGAATTCAATCGCCGAGGATGAATGGTCCCAGAATCTATATCTGGCCGAATCCTCCGATGGCTTCCACTATGAGTTGAAAAACAAGATAATGGACTCGCTGATAGAGTCTTCGGTCAGCTTGGTGGATGATAAGGAATGGCCATACCGTTTGGTCGGCAACCAGAAGGAAGATGGGCATCACTGCCTTTTCCTCTGGAAGTCTAAGGATGGAATTGAATTCACCGGGCGCAAGCAGATTTATGACTTCAAGCACGACACCCAGAATGTTCTGGTGCCTCGTGGCAAGCGTATGAGGTTATATTCCCGCTTGACTCAAGAGCATTTCTTGAACCGCAGGGTAACGCTCGCTGAGTTTACTCTCGACGGGGAGCAAATCGGTGAGACTGAGATAATGGCGGGTGATTGCCTGTATAATTCGGCGGCGTGCAAGGTCGACAAGCGCTACGACTTGCTGTTCCCGACATATTACAACACTCACGGTGGCACTACCGAGGCCTTTAGTTTCAGGACTTATCTGGTGGATGGCTCATTTGTCCGTGAGCTCCCTTGTGAGCTGAACAAGTGGGTCGCCGAGGACGAGAAGTGGGCTCTGGCATCCCCGGGGTTCATCTCCATAGACGGTGATAAATACTTGGCTTTCAGCACCAGGACAGAATCGCATGATCAAAGCCGTGAAGGCATGATCAGCAAATACAAACTGATCAAGGTCGTTATAAACCGATCTCGATGACGCAGGGGAAGGAGTAAGATGGGTCGTTCCTCTGATAAAGAGTCTTCTTCAGCAGGGAATCCGACTTTTTCAAAGTGCCTTCGAAAAGCTTGTCGACCCCACGCAAGACCACCACGGGCTTGCTAAGGTCGACAAGCTTTCCGTTCAGGTAGATCCTTACTTTGGAATAGTCGCAATCGTGGATCGTTATGGTGTTGCCATTAACTTCCGCTGTGAGCATGCTGCCTTTCTTGGCTTCCTCGATCGGGACTCCAAGCCAGTAGAAATATTCCTTCATGACATCTCCCTGGCACCAAACCACCCGTTTGGGATAAGGGTTCCTCGTGTGTTTTGCCATCCATGGCACCGCCGCGGCATCTTCCAGGTCCATCCAGTGAGGCTTTCCGGGGACGATGTGTCCCTCATGGATATATCCTTCAGGATCCTCTTCATGAAGCTTGTCCATCTCCTCGATCCTCGCCGCGCACTCCTTGTCACGGTCGTAGGCGTGATCCTCGGCTCCGCACCAGATCATGAAAGGCAGGTTCCTCAGGCTCAGCAGTGACACGTCACCAGGGTGTCCTGCCATCATCGAGGCGGCAGCCCAATGGTCCGCCATGCGGGGAGCGAGGCGCCAGACCCCGTCACCTCCGGCGGAATAACCCATCAGATATACCTTGTTGGGATTGACGTTCCAGCATGTGACAGCCAGTTGGATGATAGTCTCATAGAACTTGTCAGATTCCGGACGGAAATGCAGGTCCCAAGTGTTTGTGATAGCCCTGGGGCAGAGATACACTCCCTCAGAGGGCTTGTAAAGCTTTTTCTGGTTGTCCCACTGGCTGTCGTTCACCTCCGCCGGCGCTCCACCGCCGCCATGGAGGGAGATGTAAAGAGACCTTCCGTCCGAGGGCTCATCACCATAAATCGTCCACCAAATCGGCATGGAATATTCCCCAATCACAATCTTCTTATCACTAAGGATATGTGAGAGGGCGGTGTGGACTGAATCCCTCCATTGGCCTTCCAGTGTGCTGAGGTCAGCTTTATAAGGCTCTTCAGACTTGTTGCCAGATTGCCGGTCGCATGCGGTTGCCAATATGATGGCCGCA
>JAFROA010000394.1 GCA_017429885.1 Bacteroidales bacterium
GGACCCAGATAGCCAACAAGTTCGCTGATTGCGGAGACTGGCTCATCATGGAGGGCTTCAATGAACTGAATGACGGCGGCTGGGGCTGGAGCGAGGATTTCCGGAAGGATCCTACCCGTCAGTGTAATATTCTCAATGAATGGAATCAGGTGTTTGTGGATGCTGTCAGGGCTACGGGAGGAGAGAATGCGACCCGATGGTTGGGAGTCCCGACGTATTGCGCTAATCCGGAATTCGCCAAATACTTGAAAATGCCATCTGACAAAGCTGGCCATCTGATGCTCTCGGTCCATTTTTATGATCCTAGTGACTACACCATCGGGGATGCGCAGTACTCTGACTGGGGCCACACTGGAGCTGTTGGCAAGAAGGCCAATGGAGGTGACGAGACCCACGTCAAGGAGGTATTCAGCAAATTGAACTCCGAGTATGTCGAGAAGAATATTCCTTGCTACATCGGTGAATTCGGCTGCTCGATGCGCGCCAAGTCTGACTCGAGGGCATGGAAGTTCTATCTATATTACATGGAATATATCGTCAAGGCTGCGAAGACCTATGGCCTGCCGTGCTTCCTCTGGGACAATGGCGCTAAAGACACCGGCAAGGAGCAGCACGGATATATTAACCACGGCACAGGGGCCTACATTGGCAACAGCAAGGAGGTTGTCAATGTGATCAAGAAGGCCTGGTTTACCGAGAGCGATGGCTACACGCTCCAACATGTTTATGATTCCGCGCCAAAAATCTGATAAGTCATGAGAAATCTGTTATTTCTGGCTATGATCCCATTTTTCTTTTCCGGGTGCGGCTGGCGTCCAAGACCTGTCGATGACGATATTCCTGGTAACCATATTCTTGCTAGTCAGTTGTTTTCGGTGGCCGATGCCGGAAAGGTTATGTACGGCCATCAGGATGACTTGTCCTATGGCCATTCTTGGAAAGTCACGGACTGGAAGAATGACGATTTGGAGCGATCTGACGTGAAGGATGTCTCAGGAAAGTATCCGGCTGTCTTGGGATTCGATCTCGGTGGCATTGAGGTTGGGGACAGTTGCAACTTGGATGGAGTTCCCTTTGGGCTTATTCGCAAGGCTGCCCTGACACACAGGAGCAGGGGAGGAGTCGTGACATTCTCATGGCATTTGCGTAATCCCTTGACCGGAGGAAACTCATGGGACATCTCCTCGAATCAGGTCGTGGCTTCTGTCCTCGAGGGGGGAGAAAAACACGAGGAGTTCATTGTATGGCTGGATCGCCTGGCTGATTTCCTGAACAGTCTCGGCAAAGCTCCTGTAATATTCCGTCCCTGGCATGAGAATATCGGCAGTTGGTTCTGGTGGGGAGGCAATCTCTGCTCCGCAGAGCAGTATAAAGCCTTGTTCCGCTTGACACGGGAAAGGCTTGAAGAGAAAGGTGTCGAGAATTTGCTTTGGTGCTATTCTCCGAATGGACCTATCTCCAAGGAGGACTACATGTCACGTTACCCTGGAGATGACATTGTGGACATTCTGGGAACTGATATCTACGAATATGTCGGAAACGGAACCATTGAGGAGGCAGGGGAAAGGTATGTGGCTCAAGTCAAAGAGATGCTGTCCGTCATTGAGACCATATCCAAAGAGAAATCCAAGCTTATGTGCCTTTCGGAGACAGGTCTTGAGGGACTTGTGGATCCGAACTGGTGGACCGGTAGTTTGTATCCGGCTATAGAGGGTTTCCCTATATGCTATGTGCTCACATGGCGAAACGCCCACGACAAGCCGGAGCATTTCTACGCTCCATGGAAAGGCTTTGTCCACGAGGAGGATTTCAAAGTATTCAGTGAAAAGAAAGATATTGTGTTGCTATGACTTACGAAGAGAGATTGAAGTGGCTCAAAGAGTCCCACGAGCAGTTGTTGACAAAGAAGAATCATCCCATTGAGGGCAACGGGGTGTACGAGAGGTATGCCAATCCTGTCCTGACGGCGGACCACGCTCCTTTGGAGTGGAGGTATGATCTTCATAAGGAGACAAACCCATATCTGATGGAGCGTTTCGGCATACATGCCGCGTTCAATTCAGGTGCCATCAAGTTCGGGGGCAAATATGTCCTTGTGGCAAGAGTTGAGGGAGCTGACAGGAAGTCTTTCTTCGCTTTGGCGGAGAGTCCTAATGGAATCGATAATTTCCGTTTCCGCTCCCGTCCTGTGACTATGCCTGAATATGGTGAACCTGCCACGAACATTTATGATATGCGCCTCACAACGCACGAGGATGGTTGGATTTACGGTATCTTCTGCGTTGAGCGTAAGGATAAGGATCATCCTGGTGACCTATCCGCCGCTGTGGCTAGCGCTGGCGTCGCCCGTACGAAGGATCTGGTCAATTGGGAACGCCTTCCAGACA
>JAFROA010000395.1 GCA_017429885.1 Bacteroidales bacterium
GGGACTGGGTCCTTCCTTCCACGCCAGCGGTATCCAAAGCTCCACGAAGGATGTGGTAACGCACACCAGGGAGGTCCTTCACACGACCGCCGCGCACCAGCACGATGCTGTGCTCCTGCAGGTTGTGACCCTCGCCCGGAATGTAAGCATTGACCTCTTTAGAGTTGGTAAGGCGTACCCTGGCAACCTTCCTCATCGCTGAGTTAGGTTTCTTAGGAGTCGTCGTGTAGACACGCAGACATACGCCCCTCTTCTGAGGGCAAGCGTCCAGCGCGCGAGACTTGCTCTTGACTTCAAGACTCTCGCGTCCTTTGCGAACTAACTGTTGAATTGTTGGCATAAATGATTGTAAATCTTTTATTTATGTTTTTTCCCAAATATTTTGGGGCTGCAAATTTACAGAATAATCTTCAATTCACCAAAGTTTTATTCCGATTTGAACTTCGTTTAGGAATTTGCAATTGACGGATTTTCATTATCTTTGAATATGTTTAAACTCGGATCAAAGGTCATTCTCGCGGCTGCCATTCTCGCCGCGGCTTCTCTCTCCTCAACCGCCCAACCCTCCGCAAGGGTATTCTTCGGCGATGGTTGGACATTCACAAAAGACGGAAACTCAAAGGTTGTGGACCTGCCTCACGACTGGGGAGTCGACGGTCCTTTCAACATCAATTACCCCGGTGAGACCGGCAAATTGGAATGGTGGGGAAAGGCTGAATACACGAAAACTTTAACTGCCCCGGCTGCGACCGGGGATCGCTACTTCCTCGACATCGACGGAGCCATGTCGTGGGCCAAGGTCTTCTGTAACGGGAATCTCGTGACCGAATGGCCCTACGGCTACGCCTCTTTCAGGGCGGATCTGACGCCGTTTATAAAAGAAGGTGACAATGAGATCAAGATAACCCTCGACAATCCCGAGGAATCCAGCCGATGGTATCCCGGGGGAGGAATTTACCGTAATGTATGGCTCACAGTGACCCCTGCCGTAGGAGTCGCCCATTGGGGCACTTACATGACCACGAAGGGCGACAAGGCTACCCTCAGGGTCAGCCTTCGCAATAGCGGGGAGCCGACGAAAGGAATCATTAGAACGGAATTATTTGAATATGACGGAAATACGGCTATAGCGTCCGCTGAGACCCCAGTAGAGGCCATCACAGACTCCACCATCATCAAGCAGGAGTTTGACCTACCTGGCGCCGCCCGCTGGAGTCCCGACCACCCGAACCTCTACCGCGCCGTCACGACTGTGGTCGCCGGATCGGCCTCCGAGCAAAGTGAGCCGCAGCCGGGCTTAGGCCGTACTCAGCCGCAGCAAGCCCTGAGCCAAGGCGAAGGGCGAAGCGAGAATGGACGCGGCCGGGCCCGGGCTGTGGCTCACTCGCCGAACGCTTACGTGACCGTATTCGGCCTAAGGGATCTGGAATACAAGGAAGACGGGTTGTACATCGATGGAGTGAAGACTTTCATGAAGGGAGTCTGCCTCCACCACGACGCCGGCGCCCTTGGAGCTGTCTGGAACAACACCGCCTGGGAACGTCGCCTCAAGATGCTCAAGGAGATGGGTTGCAACGCCATCAGGACCTCCCACAATCCTCCAGCCCCAGAACTTCTAGACCTCTGTGACAAGATGGGCTTCGTCGTGATGGACGAGCTCACGGACACCTGGACGGTTCCCAAGAAGCCTAACGGCTACGCTCTGCTATTCAATGAATGGGCGGATAAAGACCTTAAGGCCATGATCCACCGTGACCGCAACCACCCCTCAGTTGTTCTCTGGAGCATAGGAAACGAGACCGGAGAGCAGGGTTATCCCGACCTTTACCATATTCCCGCACACCTTACGGAAATATGTCACAATGAGGATCCCACGAGGCTCACAACCTTCGGTTCAGACAATCCCTGGGCCTCGGAACAGGACTTCCGCAACACCATGGACGTATATGGGTTCAATTACAAGCCCCACCTCTACGCCACGTTCCACGAGGCCAACCCCGGCAAGCTATATCTTGGCAGTGAGACCGCCTCAACCATAAGCACCAGAGGCGTGTATTTCTTCCCGATAGAAGATGATCCCAGGGGCAAAGAGCATTGTGAGAAAGACTTCCAAGTAAGCTCCTATGACCTTCACACAGTACCCTGGGGGCAGATTCCCGAGCAAGAGTGGGAATATGAGGACGCCAATCCGTCCTGCCTCGGCGAGTTTGTCTGGACAGGTTACGACTATCTCGGAGAGCCTACTCCATACAACCGGGACATCACCATCCTGACCAATTTCCACGATCCTGAGGCTAAGGCGAGGGCAGAGAAAGAGATTGCCGAGAAAGGGGCCGTCTCGACTCCCTCCAGAAGCTCATATTTCGGGATCATAGACCTCGCCGGTTTCCCTAAGGACAGGTACTGGCTATA
>JAFROA010000396.1 GCA_017429885.1 Bacteroidales bacterium
ATTGCCGAGAAAGGGGCCGTCTCGACTCCCTCCAGAAGCTCATATTTCGGGATCATAGACCTCGCCGGTTTCCCTAAGGACAGGTACTGGCTATACCAGGCACGCTGGTCGGAAAAGACTGTGCTTCATGTACTTCCGCATTGGAACTGGGAAGGACGTGAAGGTGAGGTGACTCCAGTCCATGTCTACACCAACTGCGACAAGGTCGAGCTGTTCGTGAACGGAGTCTCACAAGGAGTCAGGGAGAGAGCCGACAAACAATACCGGCTCCGCTGGGACGAAGTCGTCTATCAGCCAGGCAAGGTCGAAGCGATCGGCTGGAAAGACGGGAAGAAGGTGGCTTCAGAGACCGTCAAGACCGCCGGACCCGTCAAAAAGATCAAGCTGACTCTTGAGAAAGGCTTCGGTGAAGGTGACTTGTATTACATCGATGCCAATCTGACCGACAAGAAGGGTGTTTTCGCTCCCACTGCTTCCAATGAACTGAAATTCAGTGTCAAAGGTCCAGGAGAGATCGTGGCCGTTGATGCGGGAGACCCGACTTGTCTCACACCGTTCCACAGCGACACCATCAAAGCTTTTGGCGGCCTGGCCTCGGTAATAATAAAGGTCAAGCCCGGAGCCAAAGGGAAAATTGTCGTGACCGCCACATCCGACGGCCTTAAAAAGGGGAAAACCGGAATTCACGTGAAACGTGGTTTGTAACAACTTAATATTAAATAAGTTAAGCAAAAGCCATCCTATCAAAATAGCAATAGGCAGTAAATACAAGTCAATAATAATCAATAACTTATAAATCACGGTATGAAACGAGCTTTATTGATCGGAGCGGCCCTGCTGCTCGGCGTGACCGTCCTTGGACAGGAGAAAGTCACAAAGGCCAACTACGCCCTGGCCGAGAGATTCTCCGCCAAGAGAGTGAACAACATGGTTTTCTCGACAAGGGTGCAGCCCCGTTGGTTCAAGGAAGGTGACCGGTTCTGGTACGAATGGCAGTCACCGAAGGGCACGAATTACTACATCGTGGATCCCGTCAAAGGAACCAAGACCGAGGTCTTTGATCTTGAGAGACTAGCCATGGAACTAACTGAGATAGTGAAGGATCCGTTCGACGCCCAACATATTCCCATCACCGGCTTGAAGCTCAAGGACGACAAGGTCTTCACTTTCGACATCAGGAGCACCCAGGACAAACCGGCGGAGCCTGACAGCTCTAAGGCCAAGAAAGGTGGCGGAAGAGCAGGTGGGCCGAGAGGAAATGCTGCCGGGAGGCCTGAGAAGAAAGTTTTCCATTTCGAATATGACTTCACGTCCAGAACCCTGAAGGACGTCACCGAACAAAAGGAGAAAGAGGAGCAGAAATATCCCATGTGGGCCTCTGTCTCTCCGGACGGGACTATGGGAGTATACGCCAAGAACTCCAATCTTTGGATAATGGACTCCACCAACCTTCGCAAAGCGGCCAAGGACCCCAAGGACAGCACCATAGTCGAGTTCAAGCTCACTACTGACGGAATAAAACAGTTCGGTTTCGGCTACGGCAATTATTCCGGCGACACTGAGACCGACACCACCCGTCGCTCTAACCCGGGAGAACTGCTCTGGTCACCCGACTCAAAGCGTTTTGCTGTGAGCAAGTGGGACACCCGCAAACTTGACGACCTATGGGTCATTAACTCAGTTAGTTCCAAGCGTCCGAAGCTCGAGACCTACAAGTACCAGATGCCGGGTGAGCCGGGGCCAAAAGGGTATTTATATGTGTTCACTCTCAACGGGATCCCCGGTCAAGCCGGGGACGACGTGGAGGCGACCAGCAAACAGATCAAGGTCGACGCTTTCAAGGATCAGGATTTCAGCATTGAGAGAGGACGCCGTCTCGCCAAGGATAGCTACAACGACTACTATTCAAGCAAATGGCTGGGAGACGAGACCGGCTTCTATCTCCTCCGTCAGAGCCGTGACATAAAGAGGATTGATCTCTGCTGGGTGGGCGTCAACGCCGATTCCGCCAAGGTCATAATCCCGGAGCGTTCCAACACCTACATCGAGAGCCGCACCCCCTTCCTTCTTAAGAACGGCAAGGAACTCATCTGGTGGTCCGAGCGCAACGGCTGGGCGAACCTATATCTCTACAGCAACGACGACACCCTCATCAGGAAGATCACAGACGGAGCCTTCCACGTGGAGAACGTGCTGGGAGTCAATGAGAAGGAAGGCTACGTCCTGCTCAGCGCCTGCGGGGTGCAGAAAGACGAGAACCCCTACCAGATGCACACCTACAGGGTTCCCCTTACCGGCGGCGCCCTCCAGAAACTGGACATGGACGACATGGACGTGCTCTCGACCGCCAGCGATGACGCCAAGTATTTCGTGGCCAACTATTCAAGGGTCGATTACACCCCCGGAGTCGCCCTCTACGGAGCTGCCGGAAAGAAGATCCTCGACCTTGAGACCGCGGACCTCAGCCTCCTGTTCGACGCCGGCTACAAGTTCCCGGAGCGCTTCAAAGTCAAGGCCGCCGACGGCGTGACCGATCTCTACGGAGCCATGTACAAGCCATACGACTTCGACTCCACAAAGGTCTATCCTATTTGTGATTACGTCTATCCGGGCCCGCAGGTCGAGGCCAACAACATCTCCTGGAGCAAGGGTTTCACGAGGACCGACCGTCTCGCCCAACTCGGCATCATAGTCATAACCGTCGGCAACCGTGGCGGCCACCCCAACCGTTCGAAATGGTACCACAACTACGGCTACGGCAACCTCCGCGACTACGGTCTTGAGGACCAGAAATACGCCATCCAGCAGATCGGCGCCCGCTGTCCCTTCGTCGATCTCGACAGGGTCGGAATCCATGGCCACTCCGGCGGCGGATTCATGAGCACGGCTGCTATCCTGAAATATCCAGACTTCTTCAAGGCCGCGGTCTCATGCGCCGGCAACCACGACAACAGCATCTACAACCGCTGGTGGAGCGAGCAGCACCACGGCATCCTGGAGAAGATCGACAAGGGCGACACGACCTTCGTCTATCACATCGACACCAACCAGGAACTCGCCAAAAACCTCAAGGGCCACCTGATGCTGGTCCACGGCGATGTGGACAACAATGTCCACCCGGCCAACACGATCCGTGTCGTGAACGCCCTCATCAAGGCCAACAAGCGCTTTGACATGCTGCTCCTGCCGGGCCAGAGGCACGGTTTCGGCGACATGAA
>JAFROA010000397.1 GCA_017429885.1 Bacteroidales bacterium
TGATCGGAATCCCGCTGCCTTTGCTAAGCTACGGAGGCTCCTCTCTCTGGGCATTCACGGTGCTGATATTCATATTTATAGCCCTTTACCGGCAAGAAAAGAAATACTATTAGCCAATCTATATGAAAAGAACTCTGACCACATTGCTTGCCGCGGCCTTTTGCGTCGCTATGTCCGGACAAGTGAAAGTCTCTGTCCACGAGAACGCCTCCGACCAACCTGTGATCCCTAAAGAGATTTACGGCCAATTCGCCGAGCACCTTGGAAGGTGCATCTACGATGGCATATGGGTCGGCGAGGACTCCCCCATCCCGAATATAAACGGCTACAGGAAAGACCTTGTCGAAGCCATAAGGGAACTGAAAGTGCCTGTGCTGCGCTGGCCGGGCGGCTGCTTCGCTGATGAGTATCACTGGAGGGACGGAATCGGGCCGAAGGCCGACAGACCCAAGATGATCAACTCCAACTGGGGCGGTACTGTCGAGGACAACTCCTTTGGCACACATGAGTTCCTCAACTTCTGCGAGATGCTTGGGATTGAGCCATATATCTCTGGGAACGTGGGTTCCGGGAGTGTTGAAGAGCTGGCGAAGTGGGTTGAATATATGACCGCAAAAGGCGGGACAATGGCCGAGTTGAGAGCCAAGAACGGCAGAAAGGAGCCCTGGAAGGTGAAATATCTCGGGGTCGGGAATGAGAGCTGGGGCTGCGGAGGAAACATGACCCCTGAGTTCTATTCAGACCAGTACAAGAGGTACGCCATCTACTGCCGGAACTACGACGGCAACCACCTGTACAAGGTCGCCAGCGGGGCCTCCGATTACGATTACAATTGGACTAAAGTGCTGATGCAAAAAGTTCGGGGAGACATCTCGGGACTATCCCTCCACTACTACACCGTCGATTGGGGCAAGAAGGGATCAGCCACAGAGTTCACCGACGAGGACTACTACAACGTCATCGCCAAGGCCGTCGAGATCGACGAGGTCATCAAGAACCACGAGGCGATTATGGATCTTTATGATCCCAACCACAGGATCGACCTGCTCCTGGATGAGTGGGGCACATGGTACGATGTGGAGCCCGGGACCAATCCCGGCCATCTTTTCCAGCAGAATTCCATGAGGGACGCTATCGTCGCCGCCCTGACACTGAATATATTCAACAAGCACACTGACCGTCTCAAGATGGCCAATATCGCCCAGATGGTCAACGTCCTCCAGGCCATGATCCTCACAAAGGAATCAGAGATCGTGCTTACCCCTACCTACCACGTTTTCAGGATGTTCAATGTCCATCAGGACGCGGCCAGCGTGCCTGTCATATTCCAGACTGATTCCCTGGCCTCAAAGTCCGGCCGACTGTACCCGACCATGAGCGTAAGCGCCTCAAAGTCAGAAGCTATACATATTTCCTTGGCGAACCCGTCCGTCAATGAGTCCAAGACTGTCGAACTTGAGTTCGACGCCCTGAAGCCTTCAAAGGTCTCCGGAGAGGTTCTTGTCGGCAAAGGGAAAGGAATCGAGGCGGTAAAATCCTACAACGACTTCAACGGTAAGAGCGTAGTGGCTCCCGCCAAGTTCAAGGATTTCAAATCTTCCGGCAAGACCGTCAAGGTCACCTTGCCTCCCGCCTCTGTCGTGGTGCTCGAGGTCAAGTGATGAAAGTCGCCCTATTTGTCCCTTGCTATGTGAAGGCGGTGAATCCTGAGGTCATCACCGCCTCGTACAAGCTGCTTCGCCACCTTGGAGTCGATGTCAGTATCCCCAAAGGGCAGACCTGCTGCGGCCAACCAATGGGCAATGCGGGTTACGAGAGCCACACTTCACACCTTAAGGAGCGCTTCGAGAACATATTCAAAGACTACGACGTGATCGTCGGACCTTCCTCAAGCTGCGTTGTTTACGTCAGGGAGCATTACGGGAATATCTTCAAAGGGAGGATCTTCGAGATCTGCGAATATATCCACGATGTGATTAGGCCCACCTCCCTTCCAGGAAGCTTTCCCCACAAAGTATCCCTCCACAACAGCTGCCACGGAATCCGGCTCGCCGGTCTGGCTGCCCCCTCAGAACTGAATATTCCTTATTTCAACAAGCTGAAGGACTTGCTGTCTCTTGTCAATGGAGTGGAAGTTGTTGAGCCTGAACGCCCTGATGAGTGCTGTGGGTTTGGAGGCCTGTTCTCGGTCGAGAGGAGCGAGGTCTCCATCAAGATGGGCACCGACAAAGTCCTCCGTCACCTTGAGACCGGAGCGGAGTACATCACGGCCGCCGACTCCTCATGCCTGATGCACCAAGGAGGTATCATTTCCGCCCGGAAGCTCCCTTTGAAAACAATTCACATAATAGAAATCCTCGCATGCGGAATATGAAAATAGACGTGGACGACGCTTTGTGGCTTGTCAGGGGCAAGAGGGACCGTCTTTCCAAAGAGATCCCTGAATGGGAGGAGCTGAGGGATGCGGCTTACAGGCTCAAACTGTATTCCAACTCCCATCTTCCAGAGCTTCTGGAACAATTCGAGACTCAAGCGACGGCGAATGGGGCTATCGTCCATTGGGCGAAGGATGCTGATGAGTACCGGAATATCATAGGAGGATTATTGAAAGACCATGGTGTCTCCCTTTTTGTCAAGAGCAAATCGATGCTATCGGAGGAATGCCATCTGGTTCCATACCTTAAAAACCTTGGGATTGAGACGGTTGAGACCGACCTTGGGGAAAGAATAATCCAGCTGATGGGCTCGAGACCAAGCCACATAGTCCTTCCGGCCATCCACATCAAACGCCAGGAAGTCGGAAAACTCTTTGAGAAAGAGATGGGTACCGAACCGGGAAATTGCGATCCAACGTACCTGACTCATGCGGCCAGACGCAACCTGAGGAACTATTTCCTAAATGCTGACGCCGGAATGACCGGGGCTAATTTCGCTGTCGCGTCCACTGGAGAAGTCGTGGTCTGTACCAATGAGGGCAACGCCGACCTCGGGACGTCCGTCCCAAAGCTTCAAATCGCCGCTTTCGGGATCGACAAGATCGTACCTGACAGGGAAAGCCTGGGCGTGTTCACCAGGCTTCTGGCCCGAACAGCGACCGGACAACCCGTAACCACCTACACGACACATTATTCCGCCCCCAGGGAAGGTTCTGAGTTTCACATTATTATGGTGGATAATGGAAGGAGCCGGATCCTGGCTGACAAGGATCATTTCCGCTTGTTGAACTGCCTTAGGTGCGGAGGATGCATGAACACCTGCCCAGTCTATCGGAGAACCGGAGGCTACTCTTACTCCTACTTCATCCCGGGGCCGATCGGAGTCAATCTTGGTATGGCCTCTAATCCGGAAGCTCATAAGAAAGACCTTTCCGCATGCTCGCTTTGTCAGTCCTGCGCGGGGGTGTGCCCTGTGAAGATGGACTTGGCAGACCAGATCTACCTGTGGAGACAGCATTTTCATTCATCAGTTCCAAAGAGAATCCTTTCCGACGGCATGCTGGCGGTGATGGGAGGACCATCGAGACTCAAAGCCACCTTAGCTGTAGGCCACCCTGCTATGAAAGCGCTTAAAGCCTGCGGTTTCCAGTGGGGAAAAGGAAGAGATTTCCCGGACATAGCGAATCCTCTAGAGCATGAGTAAAGAAGAAATATTAAAAAACCTCAGGGACGCTGATCCTGAGCGGTTTCCGAAGCCCGACTTGACAGCGCTCAAGGCAAAGTCACGCCGGTATGATGGCCTCGTCGGCCAATTCAGGAAAGCTGTCGAGGCGAGCGGAGGAAAGACAGCGATCATCTCCCTGGAGCAGGATCCTTCCATTGTCGCAAGAGAGATGTTCCCCGGAGAAAACAGCCTGGTGATAGCTGACGGAAGATTCGGCGTCGCTGAGAACGGATGCGTCTATCTCGAAGAACCTGAGGCATTTCCGAGAAAAGAGTATTTTCTCGCTGAAGCTCTGGTTATAGTGGTCGGCATCGGCGATATCGTCGCTAACATGCACGATGCCTACGACCGCCTCGGAGAGAAGCCATCCCGCTACGGGATATTCATTTCCGGCCCATCAAAGACCGCTGACATTGAGCAAGCCCTGGTGTTCGGAGCCCACGGTGCCAGGGAAGTCGCCGTACTGATCAGACAGTGAGTCGCTTCAGCGCCCTGGAAAGTTGGTCAGGGCAGCTTGTACCACGTCCTTTGCAGTCAATGCCATCCAACAGGGCTATGACATCCTGAACCTTGCGGCCTATGCACAGAGCGGACACTCCTTGGGTGTTTCCGTTGCAACCCTTGGTGTACTGGACTTTACGGATAATGTCCCCTTCGGTCTCTATGTATATCGCTTCAGAACATACGACCGGGCAAGTCCTGAAGAAGGTCTTCCGGATTCCGTCTTCAGTAGTATCGTTCAAGAGCGTCACATCATAAGTGATTCTTTCCATATCGATCATCTTTCCCGCAATATACGAAAAAAAATACCGGTTTTATTTGGAACGATAATTATTTATTGTATCTTTGTGATATCAAAATGATATTAATATAATAATCATGGAAAACAAAGAATTCACTTACAGAGGACTGACCATCAATGGTTTCCTCGCTATTCTTCTTATTCTCGCAGTCATTGCCGGAGCAGTTTATTGTTTCATTTTGGCTGATAAGAACGCAACCATGGCAATCCCCGGAATGGTCTTAATACTCTTGTTCAGTTTGGGAATGAACGGCTTCATCAAACTTGAGCCTAATGAGGCCAAGGTTCTCGTGTTCTTCGGAAAATATAGCGGAACATTCTTCAAGAACGGATTCTACTGGGTCAATCCCCTTTTGAGCAAGAAGAGCGTCACCTTGAGGGCCAGGAACCTCAACCCAGAACCGATCAAGGTCAACGATAAGGCTGGTAACCCTGTCCTAATAGGTATGGTGCTGGTATGGAAGCTCGAGGACACCTACAAGGCCCTCTTTGAGATTGACAGCCAGTCTCTCGCCCCAGTTGTGACCACCACCGCCAGAGGAGGCGTGATACGCTCTCTCTCTCAGGCCTTCGAGAATTTCGTTAGAGTACAAAGTGACGCCGCGTTGCGCCAAGTGGCTGGTTGCTACGCCTACGACAACGCCGACTCAGCCGATGAGCTGACTCTCCGATCAAATGCTGAGGAGATCAATGAACGCCTTGTGAAGACCCTCAATGACCGCCTGTCAATGGCCGGAATACATGTCGTCGAAGCTCGGATAAACTATCTGGCCTACGCTCCGGAGATCGCTGCCGTGATGCTACGTCGCCAGCAGGCGGACGCCATTATCGCAGCCCGAGAGAAGATTGTTGACGGTGCCGTCAGCATGGTGAAAATGGCTCTTGACAAACTGAAGAGTGAGGGCGTAGTGGATCTCGATGAGGAGCGTAAAGCAGCCATGGTCAGTAACTTGCTCGTGGTGCTCTGCGGTGATGAGCCCGCCCAGCCAGTTGTAAACTCCGGAAGTTTGTATTAATATGGCCAAAGAAAAAGAAGCTATCAAGAGCTTCGTTCTCAGGATCGATCTCGAGACAATGGAAGCCTTGGAACGTTGGGCTGCGGATGAGTTCCGCAGCACCAACGGACAGCTTCAATGGATCATAAATGAGGCCCTCCGGAAGAGTGGCCGCTTGAAAAAGAATCGCTAACGTATGGCGTCCCAGTCGGCTTTGCCGGCTTGGGGGGCCATCAGTTCTATGAGCGGGCGCCAAAGAGCCACGCCGAATTTGGTGATGGTCTTGACGTAATATTCCTGACCAGGCTCTACTTTCAAGACAATGGATTCACGGGACTCTGTCGCGGCCCAGATCTCATATTCACCGGGAGTCTCAACTTTCACGGCCGCCTTTGCCTTGTTTTTCGAACGGAAAACCGGCTGATCGCCAAGATGGACAGTGTACGGAGTCTGTACAAAACCTCCTGGACGATAGAAGTAAATCACCGCATAGTCCGGATGGCTTGCCGGAACTGAATCCGCTTTGATGTTATTGTACAATTTCGGAGAACAACCGCACAAAAGAGCCAGCGCGGAAAGGATAACCAATAACTTTCTCATCATGACGATCAAATATTAGAATTGCTGACTCAAAGATACACAATAATCCCCTCATTACAGCGAACCAGCCCTGTTATTCTCCTGAAACCTTCAACTTGACATTCACCTTATATCATTTCACATTAATTAGTATCTTTGTCAAAACATTCAGTTATGCAAATCCTTAGGCAGCCTATTACCCGTCAGGTACTCAAAGAGTTGGCGCAGAACACATTCGGTGATATGATTAAAGGTGTCGCGGATGTGAAACGCCACATTTTGGCCATTGATGCCGAATTGCATGCCGATCTTGAGCGTTTGTTGCTCGAAGAAGGTTCCGCACAGGAAGATTTGTGGGGATTTAACCTCTGGGTAGAAGAAAAAGGGGAAGACTTTATCGAATTTGATTCGCTGATAAATATTCGCGCCTGGCAGGGTAACCCTTCTCGGGACGTTTCTAACCCAGAGGTCCGAGAAGCCATAAAAAGTATTGTAGAAAAGTTTATAACTGAATAAATGCAACATTCTTCACTGGAAAACGGCCGATGGGCCGAGTTGACATTCCCACAGCAGATGGCCAACATAGGCAGCGAGACATCGCGCGTCCTTAAGGCTCTTGAGGCAGGAAAAGAAAGCCGCTCGATAAGCGCGTTTTCCCGTTTTCAGGAACTTTTCGATTTGACGATCAAATATGGCCGTCAGAATGAGTCCGTCACATCAAGGGGTGCTATGTGGAAAGAACTCTGCCGATTCAGGGAACTCTACTGTAAAGCCTTTGAGGACCGTGACCTTTCCGAACTTGCCGCCTTTAACCGATACCTGGATCAGTTTGTTTCCATGCGATAAGATTCTTCAAGGCTGCCCTACCCGGCATTCACCTTCCCGGGAGTGATGCCTTGTGGTGCTACTTAGTATGTATATAGTCCCATCCTCCGGAACGTCACATCTCCCTCAATCAGGTTCGGCCCGTCCACATTCACCTCTTCACGCGTAAGTACCAGCTTGTCCTTGCTGATGCAGTTTTTCTTCAAACGAGAGCTTTTTCGTCTTGCCCGTCAAAATATCCGCGCCGGCGCAATTGACAAGAACGTCAAGCCGTCCGCGCCAATTCCAGGCGCAATCCGCCAA